>JBMNTW010000007.1:0-18500 GCA_050945935.1 Christensenellales bacterium | reverse complement strand
CGCTGATGACGAGGTTCAGCCTGTCGATTTCCTTGTTCACGTCGCCCAGAAAGTCTCTGGTCACCGCTTCGTCCATCTTATCCTGATACAGCAGGGACTCGATGAGGATCTTCATCGTCGCCAGCGGGGTTTTGATTTCATGGGACGCATTGGACACGAACTCGCTGCGGAAATGCTCGATGTTTTCCAGCCGCTCGCTCATGTCGTTAAAGGTTCTGCCCAGTTCGTCAACCTCGCTTCTGCCGCTGACCTTGACCCGCAGGTTAAACTCGCCCCTGCCCATGCGGCGTATGACCTTGGTCAGGTCCGTGATGGGCCGGGTGACGGAGTTCGCCAGAAACGACGCGGCGAACATGATGGCAATGCCCACGGCGATAAGCACAATGAGGGTCTGGGTCCGGATGGAAGCCACACTGTCCTTCAAATCCTGAATCGAGGTTGAAAACAACACCGCGCCGAACAGTCCGCCGGATGCGTCTGTTACGGCGCTCACGTAGTATACATCCCAGGTTACGGTGGGGAGCACGGACTGCCAAAGGGCTGCGATGCCGGTGGAATCAGTGGTCACCACGCGCTTATGGAATCCGTGGGCGGAGGTTTCCCCGCCCCAGAGCACGCGGTTCAGCTCGTCATGGTCCAGCGCGCGGCCGTTGAGGGCGGAAAGCGCGTCCACCTGGACCACGCCGTTGCCGTCCACCAGCACCACCCTGCCGGAGCGCTTCTGGCTGTAATCCACCGCAAGGTTGTAAATCGCGGCGACCTCGCCCTGGGCGATGTACGGTGTGAGCGACCACGCAAAAGAGTCGACATTCTGCTGCTGCTCGCTCACCCGGGTGTTAACAAGGTAATTCTCCACCACCGCGGAAATCGAAAACAAGACCACAGCAAAGCCGACTATGGTAATGAGCAGATAACTGGCGACCATGCGCCAACGCAGGGTGTAAAATGCCTTACTGTTGCTCCGCAAAGTAGTATCCGGCCTTCCATTTGGTCATGATGTATTCCGGCTTGTTCGTGTCTTTTTCGATCTTGTTGCGCAGGCGGTTGATGTGAACGTCCACCGCGCGAAGATCGCCCATATACTCAATGCCCCAGATGGTTTCGAGCAGGTTCTCGCGCGAGAAGACCTTGCCGGGATTTTCCATCAGGAGCTTCAGAATGTCAAACTCCTTGGCGGTGAGGTTGATGTTCTCACCGTCCAGGGTGACGGTCAAGTTCCTGGTGTTCAGCACCAGACCGCCGGCGGTGATTTCGTCGCTCTTTTCCACTTTGGGGGACGACGACTTGGAAACGCGGCGCAGAATCGCCTTGATCCTCGCCTTGACTTCGAGTATGTTGAAAGGCTTGGTCATGTAATCATCCGCGCCGTACTCAAGGCCGAGGATTTTATCCATATCTTCGCCCTTGGCGGTCAGCATGATGATGGGCACGTCAGACACGCTGCGGATGCGCTGGCATACCTCGATCCCGCTGAGTTTGGGCAGCATCACATCCAGCAGAATCAAATCGAAACTGCCGGACTCAAATTTCTGAACCGCCTCTTCACCGTCGTAGGCGGAATCGGTTTCGTAACCATCCTGTTCCAGCGCGAACTTGAGCCCCTTGAGGATCAGCGGCTCATCGTCCACCAGCAGCAGCCTGTATGCCATGACAACCTCCGTAAAATGGTCGAAAAAGCTCAATAAGTATCTAGTATTATACCATAACGGAGTCCAGCCTGCCACACCACATTATTCTAGCAGAAGGCAGCTTCCCTGTCAGCGAGTTGCATCTTAAGATTTGCTTAAACTTCAATATGTTGGTATACTGTAGGACAGCAATCAGAAGTTCACGGGGGTACTCCATTTGAGAAGGTGTTTTGCGGCAATACTCGCCGCTTTGATAGTGCTGTTTCTGTTTCCCGTCACAAGCCGCGCGGAATATACCAAAGAAGTCACCGCCAACTGCGCCATCATGGTGGACGCTTCCACCGGCACAGCGCTTTATGAAAAAAACAGTCAGGCGAAAGCCTATCCTGCCAGCACCACCAAACTCATGACCGCTCTCGTGGTGCTCGAAAACGTTTCCGACCTTGAAACCGAAGTCACCGTCGGCGCGGAGGTGCGCCGCTTTTCCGAAAACAACACGCTGATCGGCCTGGTGGAAAAGGAAAAGGTACGCGTCATCGATTTGTTGTACGGCATGCTCCTTCCTTCCGGAAATGACGCCGCAGCAACACTCGCCTGCTATGTGGGCGGCTCGATAGACGGTTTTGCCCAGCTGATGAACAACAAAGCCAGGGAACTGGGCATGAACGACACGCATTTCGTCAATCCCCACGGGCTGAACAACGAACAGCATTACACCACCGCGGCGGACATGGCAAAGCTCGCCGTCGCCTGCTCGAAGAACGAAACGCTGATGGAGATTGTGGGCAGCCGTACTTACACCCTGCCGCCCACCAACAAGCGCTCCTCGTCCAAGACCATCACCAACACAAACAAGTTCCTGGACCCCAACACCGGCTACGACTGTGTGACCGGCATGAAGACCGGCAACACCTCCGCCGCCAAGTACTGCCTTGTGACCTCCGCCGAAAAGGACGGGAAAAAGCTCATCGTCGTGATTCTGGGTGACGCTTCCGAAAACGGCACCGCCAGGTGGACGGAAACCCGTTCCCTGCTGGAATACGGGTTCGAGAACCTTGCCACCATGCCCCTTTCCGCCCTTCGGCTTTCGCCCGTCAAGGTTCAGGTGGCGGGCTACGGCAGGAACGACGCCGAAGCCGGCATGCTCACGCTGGAGTACGACACCGGCAGCCAGTCCATCTCCGGCCTGAAGGAGGACCTGAACGCCCTCAAGCTGAATGCGGACAAGATCGTCGTCACCGTGAACTACCTTTCGGACCATCTGGACGCCCCCGTGCTGAAGGGAGACGTGGTGGGAACGGCTGCCCTGTCCTACGAGGGTGAGACCATCGCCGTGGTCAACCTCGTCGCTTCCAGGGACGTTCTGGCTTCCGGGGACACGGCGATCGTCAGCTCGAGCAACGGCATCATCACCGGCGTCACCAGAACACCCATCGAGGACGAAAAATCGTCCCCCGTACTGACCATACTTCTCGTTCTGGTTGGATTGGGCGTTTGCGGAACGCTGCTTTACTTCTCCCGCTTTGGCAGAAAGCTGCGAAAGAAGAGGCAGAAGCAGGCTTCCTCTGCGGACGGGCACAGCTTCTACATCTATAAAGGTAAACTGCAATAAGAAATCCCCCGGTTCTGCCGGGGGATTTTCCATTGCGGTTTCAACACAGCATTGGGCAACGAAAAACCCCGCGGTTCTGCGGGGTTTCCTTTTTGATACTCGATACTCGGGAGCATCAATAGCAGGTCTAAACTTTATTCCTCATCCAGCGCGGAGTAGGGCTTGTACGAGTTGAATCTGCGGTTGCACTTCCATTCGTTTTTGTCCACTATAACGTGATAGCCGTGCAGGTTTTCGATCCAGAAGGAGAAATAGTCCTTCATGGTGCCGGCAAAGATGCTCATCATCGCCATGATGATGCCGCCGTGGGCGACTACGTACACCCGTTCGCCTTCCCTGGCTTCGTCTACGATCCTGTCAAACGCGGCAGTCACCCGCTGCGCCACTTCGTAAATACTCTCTCCGTTCGGGCAGCTTGCGTCCTCCCCGCCCTGCTTCCAGTGCCAGTACGCATCGTGGAGAGAAGAGTCCTGATCCAGTTCTTCGCCGGTCTTTCCCTCAAAATCGCCGAAGTCAATCTCCTTTAACTCGTCAATGAGCACCATTTCGGCGTTCGGGAACAGCGTTTTCGCGGTTTGGCGGGTCCGAAGCATCGGGCTGACGAACACGCGCTCCACTTCCGGATGGGCAGGGGCACTCTGCAGTTCTTCCATTCCCCTTTTTCCAACGGAGACGTCCGTTCTTCCCTGATAAACACCCACCACGTTCAGTTCGGTTTCCGCGTGGCGGATAATGGTCACTTCAATCATGTTTTTCATACTTGTTCCGAAAATGCGGCTGTTCAAAGCCGACTCCGGCAGGATGCGCCTGTTCGCGCACACTTTTCTCCTTTTTCATTTTGCCCGGCGAAGCCAAGTAACGCTTAGGATACCTGATATCCTTTTGTGCGTCAATCCATCGCGCGTTCCGGGGGATTCGGCACCAGCTATCTCATCCCTGCCATTTTGCGAGCAGTTCCCTGTTCCAGGCGGAAACGTCCATGCCGTACACTTCGTTCAGCTTGCTTTCGTGGAGCGCTGTATCAATGGCGCCGAAAGCCTCGGCATGCCCTTTGCTCATCAGCAGGGCGTCCGTTCCGAAGGCCTTCGCAAGGCTCAAATCGTGCACCACAGAAATTACCGCCCGTCCCTTTTGCCGCATCCAGCCGTTCAGCAGTTCCAGCACGCGTTTTTGGTACAAAAGGTCCAGATGGTTCACCGGCTCGTCCAGCAGGATGATTTTCGGGTCCTGGGCGAGCACTTGGGCAAGGAACGTCCTTTGCAGTTCGCCGCCGGAAATCTCCAGAACGGACTTGTCCTTCAATTCCAATAGCCCTGCCATCTCCAGCGCCTGGGTGACTTTTTCCTCGTCCGCCTCCTTGGCGTTTGAAAGGGGGCTTTTGCGGTGGGCGTACCTGCCCATGCGCACCACCTCTTCCACGGTAAATCCATAGCTCACCGAATGGGTCTGGGTAAGCACACCCACCTCTCTGGCGTAATCGGAAGGGGAAAAACTTCCGATTTCTCTATCGTAAAGCCGGATTTGCCCCTTGTACGGCACGCCGCGGGAAATCGCTTTTACGATGGTGCTTTTTCCCGCACCGTTGGGTCCGACAATCATCAGCCAGCTGCCTTCCGACACGTGAAAGCTGACGTCCGAAACCGCGTCCACACCATCATAGTTCACGAAAAGGCGGGAAACTTCCAGCAGGTTCATTTTGCCCTCCTGCTCTTGCCGAAAATGTAAACGAAGAGTATCGCCCCGATGAAGGACGTTACCACGCCCACCGGCAGCTGCCTGGGGCTGACGATGATGCGGCTCACAAGGTCGCACAGCATCAAAAACATCGCGCCGAAGAACATCGTCACCGGCAGGGACACTTTGTGGTTCGGGCCCGTCAGCGCCCTTGTCATGTGCGGCACCACAAGGCCCACAAAGGCGATGGTTCCCCCGGCGGAAACGCACACGCCGATGAGCACGGAAACGGCGATCATCACGGTGAGCTTCACCCTGCGAACGTCCACCCCGATGTTTCGCGCGTTTTCCTCACCCAGCGCAAGGGCGTTCAGCTCCGCAGCACGGCGCATCAGCACCGCGCCGCACAGTATCAGGGCGGCAAGCAGCGTCAACACATCCGCATAATTGCTTCCCGCCAAAGACCCCATGGTCCAGAACGTGATGGTTTTCGCTTTTTCGCCCACGCTGGCGATAATCAGGCTGATGGCACTGCTGGCGAACATCGAAAACACCACGCCGATTAGGATGATGGTGTTGGTGGAAAGGGACCGGTCGATCCTGAAGGACAGAAAAAGAATCAGGCAAAGGGACAAAAAGGCGAACATCATCGCCAGCACCATCGTTCCGCCCAAGGGGAATCCCGGCAGGGTGATGCCGAGGGCGATGGCGAGTACCGCCCCCAGCGACGCGCCGGAGGAAACCCCCAGCGTAGAACCGTCCGCCAGCGGGTTTCTGAGCAGCCCCTGCATCGCCGCGCCGCAGAGGGACAATGCCGCCCCCACCAGCCCCACCGCCAGTACCCTGGGCAGGCGGACGAACAGGATGATGGCACGCACGTTGTCATTCACCGTTGCTTTGCCGAACACCGCGTTCCAGATTGCCAGAAAGGTATCCTTCGGCGTAATGTCCACACTGCCGGCGCACACGCAAAACACCGCCGCCGCAATCGTCGCCGCAAAAAGGGCGACGTACACCACGGGGCGCATGCTTTGGCGGGAACAGGTTTTACGCAGCGTCTTCACTATGCACAGTCCTCAGCACAAAATCCAGAAAATCCTTCGCGGCGGTGGCAAGTCTCGGTCCGGGGCGGGATGTCATATCCGCGTCAGCGTTGAAAACAGCCTTGTTCAAAACCGCCTTCATGCCCTGCCAGCCGGTGCGGGAAAGTATCTCGTCCACAGGTGATTGCCCTTCGCCGTCAAACATGGTGATGGTTACGATGAAGTCGGGGTCCCGGGCGATCACTTCTTCCTCTGAAACTTCCGACCAGCCGGAGATATCGTCAAACGCGTTTCTAAAGCCCAGCAGGCCGCAGATCTCGTCCATGAACGTGTCTTTCCCGGCGGTCCAAAGGCCGTATTCCAAAGGTGAAACCTCAAAGTACACCGTCTTTTCACCAAGATTGGCTTCTTTTGCACGGATTGTAACATCCGAAAGATCAGCCTTCATGGAAGCCGCAAGGTCCTCCGCTTCTTTCTGCCTGCCCGTTGCCGCGCCGATCAACTCAATTGCCGTATACACTTCCTCGATCCTGTTCGCCGCAGAAATGATGACCGGAATCCCCGCCTGCTCAAAAATCGGGATGTTCTGGTCTGGCTTGTGCATCGGGCCCATAATCACCAAATCAGGCGAAAGGGCGATCACCTGCTCCGGGTCCACTTCGTAGGAGGATACCACAGGCAGGGCGTTCGCTTCTTCGGGATAATTGCAGTATTCCCCCCGGCCTGCAATCGCGCTGCCTGCGCCAATGGCGTAAAGAATCTCGCAGTCCGCAGCGTTGACGACCACGATCCTTTCCGGCGGAGCGTTCAGGGTGACAGTTCTTCCCATCATGTCCGTCACGGCAATCGCGCCGCTACTGTTTTCCTTCGGCGTACTAGCGCAGGCGGTGAGCGAAAGCAACAGCGCCAAAGCAAGTACTATCGGTATGTACTTTTTCATGTTCGTTCTCCTTTGATGCGTTTTTGAACCAGATGGATGTTCCTCTCCTCGACTGGAAACGCAAAATGCGCCCCCGAAAGGACGCACAAACAGCGCGAAAGAGTGCGCAAAGCGAATCCCATCCCCAGGGTGAGTGGTTGTGTAAACAGGTCTCCCGGCTTGGCTTCATCCTACTCGGGCGCCTTCCCACAAGAGTCTTGCAGTGGCGTGTTGCCCTTTCGTCCGCTTCACGGTTACTGGGATAGCCCGGAAATTTCATCCGTGTTCCCTTGGCGGCGAACCGCCAGCGCGTTTGGCGCGGATACACATGCTTGGTATTTGGTTTTCATCCCATTCTAATACGAGTTTTGAAATGCGTCAAACCCTTTTAACTGTTTTGCCCATAGAATGGAAAAACGCGAAGGCTTTAGCTTACTTCGCGTTTTCCATGCGTTATTCGAGCTTAAAAGCTTCCTGCTGCTGAGCGTTCAGGATTTCTTCCCTTCTGGGAAGTTCGTTCAGGCTGCTCAATCCGAAGTGGATGAGGAACTTTTCCGTCGTGCCGAACAGCGCCGGCTTGCCTACGGTGTTTTTTCTTCCCACAACGTCAATCAGCCCTGCCTGCTGCAGCTGGTTGATGGCGTACTCGCACCGTACGCCGCGGATGGCTTCAATCTCTGCCCGGGTGATGGGCTGCTTGTAGGCGATGATGGATAATGTTTCCAGCATCGACTGGGAAAGGTTCTTCGAGCGCACCGGCTGAAGAAGCCGTTCCACGTACTGCGACCATTCGGGGTTGGTGCAAAGCTGCACCTTATCGTCCACAAAGCGGATCATCATGCCGGAATCCGTATCTGCATACTTCTTCCTGAGCGCTTCCACGGCAGCCAGCACCGCGGAACGGTCCACTTCCAGCACGTCCGCCAGGTCCCCCACAGCCACGGGGTCACCGGCGACGAACAGCATGGCTTCCACAGCGGCGCCCAGTCGCGGAAGTTCCAAACGGATCATGCATAACCCTCCCCGCTGCCGTTTGTAGCGGCGATGATAATGTCCCCGAACGGCTCATGCTGCCGCGCCGTCGCAACGCCGCTGGACAGCAGTTCCAAAAGCGCCATAAACGTGACGATGCGCTCCAGCTTCGGAGATTCTGCGGAGAAAAGCTCCGTAAAGCGGATGCTCCCCCGCGATTTCAGAACGGACTCAAGATACTCCAGTTTATCAGAAATGTTGTACGCATCCCTGCTGACCCTGCGGACGGCGTTCGCCTGCTCGCCGCTGCCGGCACGCAAAAGAAGCTTCATGAAGGCTTCGTACAGCGCGTCCGTCGTTACCCCGTCCAGGTCTACTTTCGGCGGCTGCTTGGGGAACTCCTCCGGCAGACGGACAAACAGGCGGTCTGCGGTGGCTTTGAGGGAGGAAAGTTCCTCCGAAGCTTCCTTGAAAAGCTTGTACTCCCGAATCTGGCGAAGGAGCACGGTCTCCGGGTCTTCTTCCTCTTCCTGTTCCAAAGGTTCCGGTTTGGGAAGCAGCATGCGGGATTTAATTAACAGCAGCGTCGCCGCCATGGCCGCGAACTCGCTGGCGGCGTCCGGTTCCAGTTCGTCCAGCCCCTTCATGTAATCAAGGTACTGCGAGGTGATTTCGGACACGAAGATGTCCTTAATGTCCACCTCCGCCTTCTCAATCAGATGCAGCAGAAGGTCCATCGGACCTTCAAAGCGCGCAAGCGATACCGTATACATCTTTTATGCGATTCCTAAAATCGCCAGGGCAACCTTCATGAAACCGCCGAAAATGCCGGTGATGCACCAGCCGATGAAGTCGCTGATAAAGGTGATGCCCAGTCTGGGGAGCACCAGCAGAAGGACCATCAGAATCATGCCGCTGTATCGCTCGATGTTCCAAAAAAGGTTCAAATTCCGCACTTTGCCGATGAGCAGCCCCTTGACGACGCGATAGCCGTCCAGCGGCGGAACGGGCAGCAGATTGAACACCAGCAAGCCCAGATTGATGAACACAAAAGTGATGGAAAAATCGGCGAGCATCTGGCTCCACCAGGCTGCCGGTGCGAAAAGCTGCACCGCTGTGAACACAAACGTGAACACAAAGGCCATCAGCAAATTGGTGATCACGCCGGCGGCAGAGACGATGATCTCCCCCCAGCGGCCGTGCCTGAGGTTGTTGGGATTGACGGGAACGGGCTTTGCCCACCCGAAACCCAGAAACATCATGGAAAGGAACCCGAAAAGGTCCAGATGCCGCAGAGGGTCGATGGTCATGCGCCCCATGTTGCGGGCGGTGGGGTCTCCCAGACGGTACGCCGAAAAAGCGTGCGCCCATTCGTGCACCGAAAGCGCGATTACGACGGCGACCAGCGTATAGACCAGCGTCATCACATCAAAGCCGCCGGAAAAGAGATTTCTGAGCATTAGCAATCCTTTCAGGACGCGCTGACAAGGCGCGTATTCGCTATGAACTGTAACTTAGTATACTTCATGCGTGGCGCTTACGCAACACGGCCCTTCCCAAGCGTCCTTCCCGGCGTCTGAAACCGCATTGGATGAAAGCAAAAAAGGCGGCGTCCGAAACGGATCGTCCTCCTGTGATTGTGTTTTGTATAAAACCAGATTTTTGTGTTTGCCGGTTACCTGTAAACGATCTTTCGGACCGTTTCCGGTGAAAGGCAGAACGCTTCGGCGAGCTGATCGATGCTTTCCTTGTTGTAGTACCTTCTTCTAATCTCTTCATTGCGCTGGGTGTAGAATTTTCTTGCACCGGTGTCGTCTCCCCACTTCTTGCGCTCCGTGCTGCTTGGAATGTACAGGGTTTCGCCGGATGCGTATTTTTGAATCTCTTTCAGCAGTTCGTCCGGGAGAACATCCGATGCATTCCGATATCTCATGCAAAGCCTCCCGTTACTTGTTTTTTTCTAAGAACTGCTCCAGCGAATCATACCTGTTGATGGAGACTCCGTGGCTTTCAATTTCCGAAACAATGTAATTTTCCAGTTCCTGCGCCCTCTGATGCAGCTTGCTCAAATCCGCCGCGTTGAAGCTTCCCAGCAAGTCCATTTCCTTCAGCCCGAACTCCTGCTGGATGATGTTCAATTCGCTCTGCAGGTACATCGCATAGGGGAATGCCTTGTCGTACTCCTTGGTGCCGCAGAAGGTGTAAATCCTGCGCCAGGAGAGGGACAACTCCTCGTACCATCCCGCAAGGCCGTTGTAATCGGGGGTTTTTTCTTCCTCAACACCGATGGGCTTACGGCTTTCGATGAACTTGCGCGCAGCGCCGATCATCTCATAGCAGACTTTTTTCAGTTCCTGCGCAGAGTTTTCCCTGATGATCCGCTCATACTGCGCTGCGAACTGTTCGGGGGCTTCCTTCAGGGCTTTCAAGGCGTCCACCTCCAGATGGGTATCGACATAGGTTCCGTTCAGGTAAGCGACCGCCAAAGCCAGATACCGCGCCACGAAACCCGCGCCCATTTTGACCTTGTAAAACGGTTCTTCAAACTGCATGGTGCGGTAGATGTCCATCGCGGAGTCCAGCTTTTCGAGGGCCTTTTTGAACATGAACTCCCTGTCGCTCAGATTGGTCCGAAGCTTTTGCTGAAACGCCGCGAAGCGTTTGGCATCCTCGTCGCTGCGGGCGTAGAGAATGATGCCCTTCGCCAGACCGTCGGTAAACTCGTCTTTGAGTTCCGCCATGTTTTCAATGCGTTTCCAGGAACGGGGATACAGGTCATGCCCGATGCCGTCGATGATGAAGGTTCGCGCAAGGTTCAGTCCCTTTTCGGTGGCCGGAACGAAGTAGTCAAAGCATTCGCCGTGGCAGTCATCGTCCTGCGCGTTCCCCGGAACTGCGATGAGCAGGGCAACGTCGTCCTTGTACTCTTTTTTAATTTTTTCAATCGCCCAGTTGGTCAACTCTTTTTGATGTGCTTTCATGTGATACCTCTCTTGCATTCGTTGTTAATAAGATTATAGGATATCCTTTCCAGTTCGCACAATGACAAGATCGGTTGAAGCAATTTTACACTATAATTTTTCTTTTGCAATATTCATAACGCCAACGATGCATAGAAAAAGGGCATTATCTCTTTCGAGATAATGCCCTGAAACCACTTAAGCCGTGGCAGAGTCAACCGGTTGGACGATTACTCCTTTTCCTTGAGCACAGCCTGCGCGGCGGCCAGCCTTGCGATCGGCACGCGGAAGGGCGAGCAGGAAACGTAGTCCAGTCCGAGCTTGTGGCAGAATTCGACGGAGGAAGGATCGCCGCCGTGTTCGCCACAGATGCCCAGCTTGATGTCCGGACGGGTCTTGCGGCCGAGGGTGACAGCCATTTCCATCAGCTTGCCAACGCCCTTCTGGTCCACGCGGGCGAAGGGATCGGACTCGTAGATCTTCTTGCCGTAGTACTCGTTGAGGAAGTTGCCGGCGTCATCGCGGGAGAAGCCGAAGGTCATCTGGGTGAGGTCGTTGGTGCCGAAGGAGAAGAACTCGGCTTCGGTGGCGATCTCGTCCGCAGTGATGGCAGCGCGCGGGATTTCGATCATGGTGCCGACCTTATAGTCGATCTTGACGCCGCGTTCTTTCAGAACTTCTTCGGCGGTGGCGACGACAACGTCCTTCACATACTTGAGTTCCTTGATTTCGCCGACGAGGGGGATCATGATCTCGGGGATGATGTTGAGACCGGTCTCCTCGCGAACGTCGACCGCAGCGGTGATGACGGCGCGGGTCTGCATCTCGGCGATTTCGGGATAAGTGACGGCCAGACGGCAGCCGCGGTGACCCATCATCGGGTTGAACTCATGCAGACCGGCGATGGTCGCCTTGAGTTCTTCCACTTCGATGCCCATTTCCTTGGCCAGGTCGACGATGTCTTCCTCGGCGGTGGGCAGGAACTCATGCAGAGGCGGATCCAGGAAGCGGATGGTGACCGGGCGGCCGCCCATCGCCTTGTAGATGCCCTTGAAGTCTTCAATCTGCATGGGCAGCAGCTTGGCCAGAGCCTTGCGGCGCTCTTCTTCGGTCTTGGACACGATCATCTCGCGCATGGCGGGGATGCGGTCGGGATCGAAGAACATATGCTCGGTACGGGTCAGGCCGATGCCTTCCGCGCCGAACTCGACGGCCTTGGCAGCGTCGTGGGGCGTATCGGCATTGGTGCGGACCTTCAGCTTGCGGACTTCGTCAGCCCATCCCATGATGGTGGCAAAGTTGCCGGAAACCACAGCGGGCTTGGTCTCAATGGCGCCGAGGTACACCTTACCGGTGGAACCGTCGAGGGAGATCCAGTCGCCTTCGTTGACCTTGTTGCCGGCGATGTTGCAGTAATGGTCAGCTTCGTACACGCGAACGTCGCCGCAGCCGGCCACGCAGCAGGTGCCCATGCCGCGGGCAACAACGGCAGCGTGAGAGGTCATGCCGCCGCGGGCGGTGAGGATACCCTCAGCCACGTGCATGCCTTCGATGTCTTCGGGGGAAGTCTCAAGGCGGACCAGGATGACCTTCTCGCCGCGCTCGTGGGCAGCCACAGCGTCATCGGCGGTGAAGTACACGCGGCCGCAGGCAGCGCCGGGGGAAGCGGCAAGACCGGTAGCAACGGCCTGCGCCTTCTTGATGGCGGCGGGATCGAAGGCGGGGTGCAGCAGGGTGTCCAGCGTCCTGGGATCGATCTTGAGCAGCGCCTCTTCCTTGGTGATCATGCCTTCTTCCACCAGGTCGCAGGCGATCTTCAGGGCGGCGGCAGCGGTGCGCTTGCCGTTACGGGTCTGGAGCATGAAGAGCTTGCCATTCTGGATGGTGTACTCCATGTCCTGCATGTCACGGTAGTGCTTTTCGAGGATCTCGGCGGTCCTGACGAACTGCTCGTAAACCTCGGGCATGTCTTCCTTCAGCTTCTGGATGGGCTGAGGCGTGCGGATACCGGCGACGACGTCTTCGCCCTGGGCGTTGATCAGGTATTCGCCGTAGAGGCGCTTTTCGCCGGTGGAGGGGTCACGGGTGAAGGCGACGCCGGTACCGGAGTCGTTGCCCATATTGCCGAACACCATGGCCTGCACGTTGACGGCGGTGCCCCAGTCGCCGGGGATGTCGTTCAGACGGCGATACACGATGGCGCGGGGGTTGTCCCAGGAGCGGAACACGGCCTTGACGGCTTCCATGAGCTGCTCTTTGGGATCCTGGGGGAAGTCATGGCCCTTTTCCTTGCGATAGAGCTCTTTATAGCGCTTGACGACCTCTTTGAGGTTGTCGGCGGTGAGATCGGTGTCCTGCTTTGCGCCGTTCTCTTCCTTGACGGCGTCCAGAATCTCTTCGAACTTGGCCTTTTCCACTTCCATGACCACGTCGGAGAACATCTGGATGAAACGGCGATAGCTGTCGTACGCGAAGCGCTCGTTGCCGGTCTTCTTGGCAAGGCCGACGACGGTTTCATCGTTCAGGCCCAGGTTGAGGATGGTGTCCATCATGCCGGGCATGGAGGCGCGGGCGCCGGAACGAACGGAAACGAGGAAGGGATCGTTGGCATCGCCCAGCTTCTTGCCGTTGATTTCTTCAACCTTGGCAAGGGCTTCGAAGATCTGCTCGACGATTTCAGGAGCGATCACTTTGCCATCCTGATAATAACGAGTGCAGGCTTCGGTGCTGACGGTGAAGCCCTGGGGAACGGGCAGGCCGATCTTGGTCATTTCGGCCAGGTTGGCGCCCTTTCCGCCAAGCAGGTTTCTCATGCCTGCGTTGCCCTCGCTAAAAAGGTAAACGTACTTGTGAGCCATTTGGTTTCCTCCTGTAGTATGCTTGCTTAATGTGAAATTGTTGTCTTTTTTGTCCCAACATTCCAACACATTATACAGTATTTTACCCCTGTGAGCAAACAATAATCTGTTCATCAGACGACGATTTTGCGCCTGATTTCGCGGGATTTTCCTGCATGAACGCGCTGTTTGGTCCTGCGGCGGCGAAATGTGCTTTTTCCTATTGAAACGAATTTTTCCAAGAACCGGAAGCGGGTAAAATCGGGGTTACTGCGCGAAAACACGGCCGCATCGGGCGGCCTTGCTGCATTCCGGCTCGGAGTTGATTTCCATTCCTACCGCATCATGCCGATTCTACCATATTCCGCAGCAAAAGAACACTCCCATCCTGCCATTTCCCGTTTTTTTCACAAAAGGTATGGCGCTTTTCCTTCTTTTTCGCTACAGGCGCGGCTAAAAAAGCACAGAAAATGAAAAACAGCCGGGCACTTGCGGCGCCTGGCTGTTTTTTGGTCATGTGTTGTTCGTTCTACCAGCGTGTGACAAAGAAGCGATCTTTGAGACTCAATCCTTCCTCGGCGCGCTCTTTCTCATCGAGTCGCGAAGGAAGGTGGGAACGTCGATATCGTCGTCCACGATGGTGCGCGGAGGCACCTGGGTGCGGCGGGTGACGGTCCTGTCCGCCGGGCGGACGGTGGCGGTGCCGCGGGCCACACCGAGGTTGGAAACATCCACTTCCTGAACCTCTTCTTCGGGCAGCACGGCGGCGCTCTTTTCCGCCTGCCTGGGCCGTTCAGCGGCAGGCTGGGCAGGCGCGCTCTGCTGGATGGGTGCAGAGAAGGGCGACTGGTAGGGCGATGCGGAAATCACGGTTTTCGGCGGCGCTACGGTGCCGTCGAAGCCCGTGGCGATGACGGTGATGCGTACGCCGTCGCCCATCTCTTCGGAAATGTCCGCGCCGAAGATGATGTTGGCGTCCGGGTCTGCCGCGTCCTGAATGAGGTGCGCGGCTTCGTTGATTTCGGAAAGTCCAAGGTCGGGACCGCCCGTCACGTTGATCAGCACGCCGCGGGCGCCGTCGATGGTGGTTTCGAGCAGGGGGCTTTCGATGGCCTGGCGGGCGGCTTCGATGGCGCGCTTGTCGCCGTCGGCGTAGCCGATGCCCATATGGGCAAGGCCTGTCTGTTTCATGATGGTGCGAAGGTCCGCAAAGTCCAAATTGATGAGGCTGGGCTTGGAAATCAGGTCGGAAATGCCCTGAACGCCCTGGCGCAGCACGTCGTCCGCCACTTTAAAAGCGTCCACCAAGGCGGCTCTTCCCACCACGGACAGCAGCCTTTCGTTGGGGATAATCACCAGCGTATCCACCGCTTCCTTGAGCTGCATAATGCCCTGTTCGGCGTTTTGCATCCTGCGGCGGCCTTCAAAGCTGAAAGGCTTGGTCACCACGCCGATGGTCAGGATGTTCAGCTCTCTGGCGCACTGGGCGATGACCGGCGCGGCGCCCGTACCGGTGCCGCCGCCCATGCCGGCTGTGATGAACACCAGGTCGGAACCCTTGAGAGCGGCGACGATATCGTCCCTGCTCTCTTCGGCGGCCTTCATTCCGATTTCAGGCAGCGCTCCCGCGCCCAGTCCCTTGGTGACCTTTTCACCGATCTGGATTTTCTGGTTGGCACGGGAAAGGTACAGAGCCTGTTTATCGGTATTGACGGAGATGAACTCCACGCCGCTCAGGCCGTACTGGATCATGCGGTTGACGGCGTTGTTGCCCGCGCCGCCCACGCCGACGACCTTGATCTGGGCAAAGGACCCCATCTCGACTTCAAATTCCAACATGGTGTTACCCCCTTATTTCGTAAAGAAATTCATGATCGCCTTGACAAGGCGGTTTTCTTTGAGTCCCGCGCGGGGCGCGGTAGACAGCGCGCTGTTGCAGACGTAGTTCAGCATGCCGTAGGCGCTGACGAAGTTCGGCGTGTTCTTTCTGGGCATCCAGGGCATGTCCGTCACGGTGTAGAATCCGCTGCCGGACTGGAACATCTCCTTGCTGCCGCGCATCATCGCAATGCCGCCGCCCATAAGGTAAAGGGGTGTTTCCGGCATCACCTGAACCGCGGATTTCATGATTGCTTCCCGTACCATGGAAGCAATTTCGTAAGCTCTTGCTTCTATTATGTCCTGAATGTCATCATATACTATGGATTCCACCGTTCCGTCCGTCAATCTGTATGTATCCACCCGATCGGAGTAGTCCAGTCCGAATGCGTGGCGTTGCTTGACGCTTTCCGCCACGGCCGGGGAAATGGACAGAACATAGGAAATGTCCGACGTGATATGAGCGCCGCCCACGGGAAGGCTGGTCCTGAAAACACACGCCGTTCCGCGAAGGACGATAACGTCCGTATGGTAGTACCCCACATCCACGACGATGGACTCTTCGGCGGCACGCTTGTCCTTCACGAGCATCGCGGCTTCCGCGAAGGAGGAATCGACGAAGGAATCGACGTCGACGCCCATTTCGTCCAGAATGTCTGTCGCCAGGGTGCAGAAGCTGTTTTCAAAATACATGTGGGAAACGGCGGCCCACAGCGTTTTCCCGAAAATTCCAACGGGAATCGAGTTCCTCGGGCTGCCGTCCACCCTGAAATGATAGGGCACCGAGAACATATGGGTGAAGCCGTCGGGGGTTTCCATTTCGGCGACCGCCGTTTCCATCAGCGCGTCGACGTCTTTATGGGTTATTTCCCGGGGCGCGTCGCCCAAAGACACTTCGCAGACGCTGCACTCCGCCCGCACAAAAGGACCGGGCACGCCCACGTGGACGGAGCGGATCCTTCTGCGCGCTTCGGATTGCGCGCCTTCGATGGCGGTCTGGACGGCAAAACGAAGCCCGGGCTCGTCCAAAAAGCGCTTTTTCTTCAGCCCTTTATGTTCCCCAATACCAATCCCGTATATTTCAAAACGCCCGTCCTCTCCGCATCGGCCAATCATGCAGACGATTTTCGAGCTGCCGAAATCCAATATCGCTTCAGCCTGCCTCATACTTTGTGCCTCTCAGTAGGAAAAAGGAGTCGCTCCGCGCCAAATCGACGGTGATACGCACCTTCCTAGTTTATTATGATACAGCATATCAGCCTGCTTGACCAGAATATGTTTGAAAAAATACTGTGAATGGCGGCGCGCGCATTCCGGTTTTTCTTCAAAACAGGAGTTTCATCTTCAACTGTCTTCAGGCTTTTCGTCGCTTCCGTGCATCGGTTCATTCCGCCGGTTCAATCGGTTCCTCGTCTTCGCCTGACTCGCCTTCGCCCTCCTGTTCGCTTAGCACATCCTCCTGCGGCGAATAAGTGACCGAGTCCGCGCTGGTGGCGATGAGCGTTCCCTTGGAAATGCCCTGCCCGTACAGCTCTGCGGCAACGTCCGCCACCTTTTTGAGTTTGTTCTCAAGGTCCACAGCCTGTCCAAGACGCACGCGCATGCCTTCGTGGGTGGTCAGCCAGATGTCCACAGAATAGGTCAGGTCCGCCTCGGCGTAGCTCGCGTACTGGTTGGTGTTCTGCAATGCGCCGATCAGCATTTTCAGCACCTCGAGCTGGTAATCGTCCACCAGCGCGATGGTCTGGTTCAACGTGGCGCCCGTCACCGCCACGCCCTTCACCACCAGAATGCCGGAAACGTCGGCGGGGTCGATGATGTCCAGCACACGACCTTCAATGTCCAGGCACACGGCGCGCTCCAGCTGGCGGATTACCGATGTGACGGTGCGTTCCCGCACGTTGATCATCACCGTGTCCGGCAGGACGAAATCGATACTCTCCACCGCAAGGTACGGGTTCTGCTCGATCGAAAGTTTCGCGGCATCCCGGTCCAGCTCAAGAAGGTGCGTGCCGGGCTTGATGCCGCTTAAGGCAATGATTTCAGAAGCGGGAATCGCCTTGTTGCCGCTGATGAGAATCTGGTCCGCCCGAAGATACCGGTATCCGAGAAAGCCCGCAGCAAACAGCACGACAAACAGCAGAAGGAAGGTCAGCATGGTTAACCGTCTGCGCTTTTTGGTGCGGACTTTGATTTTCCGTTGCTTTTTGGGCATGGCTTGTCCTTTATAAGCGGCGCTCATTCGCCGCTGACCCTGATGATGTTGGCGCCAAGCTGTGCAAGGGATGTTTCGATGGATTCATATCCCCTGTCGATCACCTGGGCGTTGGAAACCGTCGTCACGCCGTTCGCCCTCAACCCCGCAATGACCAGCGCGGCGCCCGCGCGAAGGTCGCAGGAATTCACGCTTGCCCCGTTCAGCCGTTCCACACCGCGGACGATGGCCATGCGGCCTTTTACCGTAATCATCGCTCCCATACAGGTGAGTTCGGCGGCGATTTTGAAGCGGCTGTCAAACACGTTTTCGAAAATCACGCTGGTGCCGTCCGCGATGGCGCAAAGCGCCATGAACATCGCCTGCATATCCGTCGGAAATCCGGGATACGGGCAGGTTTCCACAAGATGCAGCTCTTTGGGGCGGTCGGGGCCGATGCAGCGAATGCCGTCTTCCATACATATTATGCGGCAGCCGCATTCCTCGAGTTTATCGAGCACGGCGTGAAGATGGTCCGCCCTGGCGCCTTTGACCGTAACATCTCCCCCGGTGATGGCGGCGGCCGTCAGGAAGGTTCCGGCGGCGATCCTGTCCGGCAGGGGTTTGAACGCGCCTTTGTGCATGGGCTGCTTTCCAACAACGGTAACGACGGATGTTCCCGCGCCCGTCACTTTCGCGCCCATGGCGTTCAGCGCGTCTGCCAGGGCTTCGATTTCCGGTTCCCTGGCGGCATTGTTGATGGTGGTGACGCCCTCCGCAGCC
>JBMNTW010000006.1:0-18804 GCA_050945935.1 Christensenellales bacterium | reverse complement strand
GTTGAGTATCCGCAGGAAGGACGAGGTTTCCCAACGGTTCAACCAGCTGGAGGCGATCTGGGACAAGCAGAAGGTCTACGTCGGCAAGGAAAGTTATTAAGGTGAGCCCCATGCGTCTTATCATCGTCCGGCATGGAGAGACCGACTGGAACCGCCTTCGCAAAACGCAGGGCATGACCGATATTCACCTGACACCCAGAGGGTTGAAGCAGGCACGCCGCATGGGCGCCAGAGTGCGCAACATGCAGATTCAGTGCGTGTTCACCAGCCCCCTTTCGCGCGCTTTGGCGACGGCGAACGCCATCGCATCCATCGTCCGCGCTCCCGTGACGACGGACAGCGACCTCAGAGAAATCGCCTTTGGCGAGTGGGAAGGGCTTACTTTTGACGAAATCGGAGAACGCTATCCGGAGGAGCTGAAGGTCTGGAACTCGGACCCCCACCTTTGCGCCCCGCCCGGCCAGGCGGAAACGCTGATGCAGGTGGCGGAGCGTTCTTCCCGCTTTCTTTCGCGCATAAGAAAGGAATACGACGGCAAAACGGTGGTAGCGGTTTCCCATTCCGTGCCCTGCAAAACGATGGTGGCGCTTTCCATCGGATTGCCATTGTCGCGCATCCATTCTTTGCGGATGGACAACGCCTCCATGAGCATCATCGACTTTTATGACGACAGGGCGGTGCTCCGCCTGTTTAACGATACCACGCATCTGATGGAGGAGCTTCCTTGGCAAAGACGATAGTAGTCGGCGGCGGCCCTGCCGGCATACTCGCGGCGGCGACCGCAGCCCAGCGCGGGCACGAGGTCACCCTGATCGAGCAGAACGAAAAACTGGGCAAAAAACTGTATATCACCGGCAAGGGCAGGTGCAACCTGACCAATATTGCTGATGCCGAGGAAGTCTTCCGGAACATTCCCAGGAATCCGAAGTTTCTTTACAGCGCCCTGAACGCCTTCAACAGCGCGGACGTAATCGCCCTGGTGGAATCGCTGGGCGTTCCCGTCAAGCGGGAGCGGGGGGGCAGGGTATTCCCCGTTTCGGATAAATCGTCGGACGTGATTTTTGCCTTTGCCCGCCACCTGAAGGCCTGCGGCGTAAACACGATGTTCAACACCGAAGTGCTTTCTCTGGACGTTAAAGATGGCAAAATCACCGGCGTTCGGACGGACCGCGGCCCCATGAAGTGCGACGCCCTCGTCATTGCCACGGGGGGCGTTTCCTATCCTTCCACGGGTTCGAAGGGTGACGGTTACGAGTTCGCCCGTTCCGTGGGGCATACGGTGATTCCGCCCCAGCCCGCCCTCATTCCGATGATGACCAAAGAAGCGTGGCCCAAAAGTTTGGCGGGGCTGACGCTGAAAAACGTGCGGCTGACGGCGTTTTCCGGCAAAAAAATCGCCTTTGACGATCTGGGTGAAATGCTGTTCACCCATTTCGGCGTGTCCGGCCCGCTGGTGCTGTCCGCCAGCAGTATGGTGAAGCAGGATGAGGATGTCACTCTGGTGATCGACCTCAAGCCCGGGCTCACCCCGAACCAGCTGGACGCAAGACTCCTGCGGGACTTTGCGGCTTACGCCAACAAAACCGCCAAAAACGGGATGGTGGACCTGCTGCCCAACAGGCTGATTCCCGTGGTGCTCAAAGCCGCGGGGGTGGACGAGGAAAAAACCGTCCATTCCATCACCAGAGAGGAACGCGCCGCCATCGGCACCACGTTAAAGGCGCTTAAACTCCACGTTTCGGGCTACAGGCCGATAACGGAAGCCATCGTGACCCGCGGGGGCGTTTCCGTGAAGGAGATCAACCCCTCCACCATGGAATCCAAGCTGGTCAAAGGCCTGTACTTTGCCGGCGAGGTGATGGACGTGGACGCCCTCACCGGCGGATTCAACCTGCAGATCGCCTTTTCCACCGGGCATCTGTCGGGAATGTCCATCAACGACGATTAAGGAGCCCCATCAATGGAACTTTCCATACACGATACCAAGCTCATTGCCCGCGCCGCGGTGTTCATGGCAATCAGCGCAGACAAACAGGAAGAACAGCAGCTCAAGGAAAAGCTCGCCGGCGAAGGCATTCATGCAACGGTGGTGGAGTTTGGCGGCGAGTTCATTTCCTCCGCCGGAAAAATCATTGAACGCGCGGTGACCGTCGCAAAAAGGGAAGGGTTGATCGGCAGCGAATATCATTTGGAGGGCGCCGTCGCCGGCGCCGCCCGGGAAGCGCTTTCCGCCGTATCCGCAAAGGCCATCGGCCTGAACGTGGGCGGAAAAATCGGCATCGCCAGAGATTCCAGCAACCTCGCGGTTTGCATTTTCTTCGGAATTGGAATGCTTCATCTGGACGATATTGCCATCGGCTTGGGTCACCGGGCAATCTGACTTTGGAGGACGGTTGATTGATCACTGTCGCTATCGACGGCCCTGCCGCCGCGGGCAAAAGCACCGCCGCGAAGGAAGTCGCAAAACGGCTGGGGCTATTATATCTGGATACCGGCTCGATGTACCGCGCGCTGGGCTACAAAGCCGCTTCTATGGGGCTTGACCCGGGCAGCGAGGCGGATGTTCTTCCCATGCTGAAAAACACCGAACTGGTGGTGGCTTATCAAAACGGGGAACAGAGGCTTTTTGTCAACGGCGAGGACGTGACGGACAAAATCCGTTCCGCCGAGTGCGGCATGCACGCCTCCGCAATTTCGGCGATTCCCGCCGTGCGAGAGATGCTGGTGGACCAGCAGCGAAAAATCGCCAAAGGCAGCAGCGTGGTCATGGACGGCAGGGACATTGGCACCGTCGTCCTTCCCGACGCGAAATACAAGTTTTTTGTCACCGCTTCGCCTGCCGTACGGGCAAAAAGGCGCTATGCGGAACTGATTGCAAAAGGCCTGCCGGCAAAGCCGGTGGAAGAACTCGAACGAGAAATCATCCAACGCGATTACGACGACAGCCACAGGGCCCATTCTCCCTTGAAACAGGCGGAAGACGCGCACCTTATCGATACCACGAACATGACTCTGGAGCAGGTTGTTGAAAAAATCCTTGGCTTGATCAGAGAGGGTGAGGAAAGGTGACGTTCTATCAGTTTGCCGTGCGCCTGGTGCGCGTGATTCTCTGGCCGTTCTGGCGCCCGTTGGCGGAAGGCACCGAAAACATTCCCGAACACGGCGGTGTGATAGTCTGCAACCATTTGGGAACGCTGGACCCTGTTCTGCTCGCCATCTGCATGCCGAATAAAACGCTGCACTTCCTCGCAAAGGAGGAACTGTTCCGCGTACCCGTGCTTGGCTGGCTCATCCGGAAGCTGAACGCCATACCCGTCCGCCGGAAAAAGGTGGATGTTTCCGCCGTGCGAAAGTGCATGCGCGTGGTCAACGACGGGGGGCTGCTTGTCATCTTCCCGGAAGGCACCAGGAACAGAACGAAAACGCTGCTGCCTTTTCAGGAAGGAGCGAGCTTCATCGCCAGCCGCTGCGGTACGGTGGTGTACCCCGCGCGCATTCAGATCGGGCGCACCAACGGCAGAAGGCATGTGACCTTCGCGCCGCCTTTGGATTTGACCGCCATTGAACCCGCCGCGGACAAGGAAACAAGGCTCAAAGCCATGACCGAGGCCCTTCGCAATAAAATCATTGACCTCGCGAGAAAGGAAAGCAAATGATCATCAACGTCGCCAAGCACTGCGGCTTCTGCTTCGGTGTGCGGCGGGCTATGGACAAGGTCGAAGAACTGCTGCAGTCCAACGAAAAGGTATACACTCTGGGCGAACTCATCCACAATAGGGATGTGGTGCAGGACCTCGTCAATAGAGGGGCTGTGGCCGTGAACGACGTATCCGAAATCCCGGAAGGTGCGCACGTTGTCATACGCTCCCACGGCGTTCCGCCGCACATCCTTGAAGAATGCGAAAAAAGAGGGCTGATCATCCACGACGCCACCTGCCCCTTCGTTTCAAGAATCCATAAAATCGTGGAGAACGAAGCGAAAGACGGCAAGGCTATTCTGATCGTGGGGGACGAAAAACACCCCGAAGTCATCGGCATTCGCGCCCGGGCGGGGGAACACGCCTATGTCCTTTCCAATGAAAATGACGTGGCAAAGCTGCCTCACATTGCAAAAGCAGCGGTGGTTGCCCAGACCACCATATCCAAAGCGCAATTTTCTGAAGTCATTCTTGCACTCCGTAAAAAAATTCAGAACATTGACATCCACGACACAATCTGCACCACAACAGAGGAAAGGCAGCGCGAAGCAGAGGAACTGGCCCGAAAATCTGACGCAGTTGTGGTAATTGGCGGAAAGCACAGTTCCAACACCCAAAAACTTGCCGCCATATGCGCAAAGCACTGTAATAACATATATTGTGTTGAAAATCCGAAAGCTTTCGCATCTATACTTGCAAAATTGAAAGCACATGGTATAATAAGTGTTGTTGCCGGCGCTTCGACGCCGAAATGTATGATTTTGGAGGTACTTACCAGTATGAGCGAACTCGAAAACACCGCGATCCAGGCAGCAGAGGCCGCTGCCGCCGAAGTCGCACAGCCCGTTGAGCCTGAAGCCGCGCAGGCATCTGAAGTCGACGCCGCTGCCGACGAGTTTACCAAGGCTTTTGAAAAGACTCTCGTCAGGATTCAGAATGGACAAGTTCTCACCGGAACGATCGTCCAGATTACAGACAGCGAAGTGTGCGTCAACATTGGCTATAAATCCGACGGCTTCATCCCCAGGAGCGAATTCACCGCGGACGCCGATGGCGATCTTGCCGACAAGTATAAAGTCGGCGATGAGATCGAAGTCGAAATCGTCAAAGTTAACGACGGCGAGGGCAATGTCCTGCTGTCTCACAAGAGCGTTGAATCCAAAAAAGCCTGGGAGAAGTTCATTCAGGCTGCTGAAGGCGAGTCCGCTGTATACGACGCCATATGCAAAGAGGTCGTCAAGGGCGGCGTGATCGCCAGCATCAATGGAGTCCGCGCCTTTGTTCCGGCTTCTCAGGTTTCCACCCGTTACGTTGAGAAACTGGATGAATACGTGGGCAAGCCCATGCGCCTGATGATCATGGAAGTGGACGAGAAGAAAAAGCGCGTCGTCGCTTCCCAGAAGAAGGTTCTGCTCGCCGAAGCAGAAACCAAGAAGAAAGAGCTTTGGAACAACCTCAAAGCCGGCGAGCGTGTGATGGGCACCGTTCGCAGGCTGACGGATTTCGGCGCATTTGTGGACATCGGCGGCGTGGACGGCCTTATCCATGTGACAGAGATGGCCTGGGGCCGCGTCAAGCATCCTGCCGATGTTGTGAAGATCGGTGATCAGATCGAAGTTCTCATACTGGCGGTTGACCCCGAGAAGGAACGCGTTTCCCTGAGCTACAAGCAGCTGCAGCCCAAGCCCTGGACCACCGCTGCGGAGCGTTATCCCGTCGGTTCCATCGTGGAAGGCAAGGTTGTTCGCATTGTTCCCTTCGGCGCATTCGTCTCCCTTGAGCCCACCATCGACGGCCTGATCCACATTTCCCAGGTTGCCACCACCCGCATCGCGAAGGTTGAAGACGAGCTGAAAGTGGGCGACATCATCCGTGCCAAGGTGCTGGATGTCAACCCCGAAGCCAAGCGCATCAGCCTGAGCCGCCGCGAGGTCCTGCTTGAGGAAATGCCTCCCATCGAGGACATTATCATGGACGATGCCGATGCCCTTCCCGCCGAAACCGAAGTGGAAGAGCGCGTCTCCATTCCTCCGGTCGAGAGCGCTACCACCTCTCTGGCCGACCTCTTCCCCAAGCTGGAAGACTAAAACCCTAAAACAAGCCGGCATTGCGAAAGCTCTGCCGGCTTTTTCTTGTGTTCACAGATTTCTAATATCCACTGTGCGGTATATAATGATATGATAGCAGTGGAAATTTGAATCGACGGAGGAGAAACATGGCAAGACTGTTCGGCACCGATGGTGTACGAGGCGTCGCGAACAGGGACCTGACCTGCGAGCTCGCATTCAAGCTCGGCCAGGCAGGCGCCCAGGTGCTTACGAAAGGTACGGATAAACCCGTTATCATAATTGGGAGGGACACCAGAATTT
Source organism: Christensenellales bacterium (assembly GCA_050945935.1). Lineage (GTDB taxonomy): Bacteria > Bacillota > Clostridia > Christensenellales > CALWSW01 > CALNBC01. Next base: position 12,737 of record JBMNTW010000006.1, on the reverse strand, counting down.
CCGGAGACATGCTCTTAAACGCCATGATGGCGGGCATTTGCTCCGCAGGCGCCATGGCGGCGGACGTGGGAATCATCCCCACCCCCGGCATCGCGTATCTGACCAGGGAACACGGGGCGGACGCGGGAGTGGTCATTTCCGCTTCCCATAACACCTACGAATTCAACGGAATCAAGTGGTTCAGCAAGAGCGGATTCAAGCTTTCAGACGAAATCGAAGACCAGATCGAAGAAATCGTGCTGGGAAAAACCGCACACAAGCTGCCGGAAAACGGCGGCATCGGCAGGAACGTCAACTTCCCGTCCGGAGCGGAGGAGTATATCCGTCATCTGGTGGAATCGTCGGATGTGCGGCTGGACGGCATCAAAATCGTTCTCGACTGCGCCAACGGTGCGTCCACGCCCATCGCACCCGAGGTGTTCTCCCGCCTCGGGGCGGATGTGATACCCTGCTTTGTGAGCCCCGACGGTGTAAACATCAACGAAAACTGCGGCTCCACCAAGCCGAAAACACTGCAAAAGCTGGTGCTGGAGCACGGGGCGGACGTTGGTCTTGCCTTCGACGGGGACGCGGACAGGCTGATCGCCGCGGACGAGAAGGGCAGCATTGTGGACGGGGACCGCATCATGGCCCTTTGCGCCAGGGATATGGCCCGGCGGGGTGTTTTGAATAAGAACACACTCGTTGCTACGGTGATGAGCAACATCGGCATGGTCAACTCCCTGAAGGCGGACGGCATTCACGTTGAAACCACGGACGTGGGGGACAGGTACGTCCTTGAACGCATGCTTACAGGCGGCTTCAATCTGGGCGGAGAACAGTCCGGTCACTTGATTTTCCTGGACAAAAACACCACCGGGGACGGCGTGCTTTCCGCGCTGGAGCTTTTATCCGTCATGGTGCGCAAAAACATGCCTCTTTCCATGCTGGCGCACACCATCGAGATTTATCCTCAGATTCTCGTAAACGTCGCCGTACCGGAGGAAGCCAAGAGGACCTACTCCCAAAACGCAGCCGTGATGGACCGGATCCGGGCTTCGGAAGAGGCCTTCGGCAGCAAGGGCAGGGTGCTGGTGCGCACTTCTGGCACAGAGCCTTTGATCCGTGTTATGATGGAGGGAGAGAACAGCCAGCTCGTTCAAAGCGAGGCCATGGCCGTGGCGGAACTGATTGCGAATACTTTTGGCGGACGCATCAAGTAAGGCATATGCGGAGGTGTACCAATGAAAAAAGCGCTCCTGATCATTGACTATACGTATGATTTTATTGCCGACGACGGCAAGCTCACCTGCGGCAAACCGGGGCAGGATATTGACGGCGCCATCGTCGAACGCATCAAGCAATACGAAGCGTCGAAGGAACCCATTTTCGTCCTTCGGGATCTGCATTACGAGGGGGACACTGCCCATCCGGAAAGCAAACTGTTCCCCCCGCACAACATTTTTGGAACCGCCGGCAGGGAAGTGTACGGCGAAACCAGAAAAGTGCTGGAGGAGCTGAACCGCGAGCGTCCGGAGCAGGTGTTCTGGATGGACAAAACGCGGTACTCCTCCTTTGCCCGCACCGACCTTGCCGACAGGCTGAACCGGCTGAACGTGGACGCTGTGGAGCTGACAGGTGTCTGCACGGACATCTGCATCCTGCACACGGCAATCAGCGCCTATAATCTGGGATTCGACGTCATCATTCCGCAAAACGCCGTGGCGTCGTTCTCGCCGGAGGGGCACACCTTCGCGCTGGGGCACATGAAAGACTGCCTTGGCGCCGAGCTGGTTTAAGAGGGGAGGACAGATGTTCGAGAATCTCTATCTGAACGCGGCGGTGTTCGCCGTGGGCGGCTTTATCATTGCTTTCGCCGCAGCGCTGGCGCTGAAGGCCAGAAAGGGCGGCAATAACGCTTCTTTGCTGAGCACGGCGGCATTCTTCGGCCTGTTTGCAGGCGGTTTGGCGTACGTGGTGGCGCTGACCAGAGGCGCAGAATCGGTTTTCATTCCATTTATCCAGTGGACAAGGGTGCGGGAAATCGGCTACACGGCGGTGTGGATGCACTTTGCGCGGACCGTTCTGCCCTTCGTGCCCGCGGGCTTCCTGCTTCCGAAGTTCGCTAAAAAGTGCAGTAAGCTGAGAAGGGCGGCGCTGTTTGCCCTGGGGGCTGCGGCGGTCACGGCGCTTTTCACGGCGGTGTTTTACGGGTTCAACGCGGACTGCACCGTCGGCGCGTTCCTTGGCATGTTGATTGGCTTCGGGCTGTTTTCCTTCATTAAGCTGTTCTTTGCGAATGTGAAGTTTTTCAAAGAGCCTCAGATGAGCAGAAAGACACACATCGCTGCGCTTTCGGTGGTGCTGGCGGTGTATATGGCATGCGTGGCGCTGATTGTGGTGGACAGCGGCGGCGAGTTCGAAAAGCTGAACATCTTCACGCCGGACAATCCCCTGCCTGCGGAAATGACGGTGGAGATTACCCTCGGCACCGAGCGTTCCAGCGCGATGACGTATAAAACCGTCTCGGTGGACGCGGCAAAGGGCGCCGAAAAAGTGGCTGCCGCCTTCGGCTTGACGGGCACCGCCCAGCCCGTGGACGGGAACGACATTTCGCGGCGCGCTATTGTGGCGGAAGGCTTCAAATCCGTGAATTATTACATCACCGGGGAATGGAAATACTTGAATGAGGGCTTCGTCGCCGCAGGCGAAGGAGCGCTTCTGCCCCTGACGGAGTACGAGCGCCTTGCCCTTGAGCTGACGCAAAACGGCAGCCTGCCTTTTGAGAAGTACACGGTGGAAGATGTTTCCACGGGAAAAAAGAAGGACGCGAACGGCAACCTCGCCAACACCGTTTCGGTGTATCTGCTGGCGAACGGGGCGGAAGGCACCGTGCAGGGCAGCTGCGAGGTGGAAATCGTCTTCTGGTACGACGGCACCGTCTATTCGGTGAGCAAGTACAACGCGGACTTCGAGGCGTACAAGTCCGTTTCCATCCTTTCCGCTCAGGAAGCGTGGGACCTTGCCCTTTCAGGCGGTGGCGCCCACACCTTGTGGACGAAGGCGAAGAGCGCAACCATCCACAGTGCGGAACTCGCCTACTGGCTGGAGGAGATCAAAGGTTATCTTCAGCCCATCTGGATGTTTACGGGTACGGCTGTGACGGAAGACGGCGACACCGCCGAGTTTCAGGTGTTCGTGCCGGCGATGGTGTATTGATGGCAATCAGGTTCGGGCCTTCGGGCAACTCAGAAAGCTTCTACGAACAGGGGTACAAGCACACCCGTCAGGCGCCGGAATATCTGGCGAAGATGGGGCTGGACGCCTTTGAGTACTCTTTCGGCAGGGGTGTGCGCATGAGCCAGAATACGGCATCGGCGATTCGCGCTTCGATGGAGGAATACGGCATCGCCTTGAGCGTACACGCGCCCTATTTCATCAACCTTTGCGTGGAGGACGAGGAGCGCGTCGATAAAAACCGGCGGTACTTCCTTGAAACCGCAAGAGCCGCCCGCATGATGGGGGCGGACAGGGCGGTATTCCACCCCGGCGCCGTCACGAACATGACAAGAGAGCGGGCAATGGAACTCGCACAGCCCCTGTTGAAGCGCATTTTGGACGAGCTGGAGGACGAAGGCCTGGGAAGCGTGCGCTTTTGCGCCGAAACCATGGGCAAGCTGAACCAGTTCGGCGATCTGGACGAGATGATCCGCCTATGCGCTGCGGACGAAAGGCTGATTCCGGCTGTGGATTTTGCCCATCTGCACGCAAGGGGCAACGGCGCGCTGAACAGCACCGGGGATTTTGAAAAAGTGCTGGACGCGCTGGAAAACGGTCTTGGCAAAGAGCGGGCGAAGAAGATGCATGTTCACTTTTCCACCATCGAGTACACAAAGATGGGCGAAAAGCGGCACAGAACCTTCGCGGAAACGGACTACGGGCCGCGGTTTGAGCATTTAGCACCGCTGCTCGTTTCACGCGGGTACGAGCCCCGCATCATCTGCGAGTCCAACGGCACCATGGCGGAAGACGCCAAAGCCATGCGGGACATCTATTTTTCGATAAAAAACAGCTGAAAAAACCGCTCGTTGCGCACATTGGCAATAAGCGGTATAATACCATAGGACGAATGTGTTTTTATGTACGTGGACAAGCTTATATCTAGTTATATTTCGGAGGTATTTTCCATGATCAGTGCAGGTGAATTCCGCAAAGGTATTACCATCGAGATCGACGGCGGCGTATGGGTCATTGTCGATTTCCAGCACGTGAAACCCGGCAAGGGCGCAGCTTTTGTGCGCACCAAGATCAAGAACGTCATCGAAGGAAACGTGTTGGAGCGTACCTTCAACCCCAGCGACAAGTTCCCCAAGGCGCACGTCGAGCGCAAAGAGATGCAGTACCTTTACAACGACGGCGAACTGTACTACTTCATGGATACCGAAACCTACGAGCAGCTCCCCCTGAACAAGGACATCGTGGAAGACGCCATGAACTTCATCATGGAAAACATGAACGTCACGGTATCTTTCTTCAAGGGCGCTGCCTTCTCGGTGGACGCTCCCAACTTCGTTGAGCTGACCGTCACCGAAACCGACCCCGGCTTCAAGGGCGACACTGCCACCGGCGCCGTCAAGCCCGCCATTCTGGAAACGGGTTACAAGATCAACGTTCCCCTGTTCGTCAACGTCGGAGACAAGATTCGCGTCGATACCCGCACCGGCGACTATATGGAGCGCGTGTAACAGCACAACAGCACAGCAGCCCTAGGGAAGGAGGCGCACCATGGGATATCTGAAAGAGCAGGTTTCCTATATCCGCGGCATGGCGGACGGCCTTTCGATGGACTCTTCCACAAAAGAAGGCAAGCTCATTCTTGCGATGATCTCTCTGTTGAACGAAATTGCGGACGCGGTGGAGAGCAACGAGGTCAGCGTGGACGAGCTTACCGAATCCATCGAAAAGATCAAGGATGACGTCGACTGCCTTGAATCTCAGATCTACGGCGAAGAACTGGACGACCTTTCGCCGTGGTGCGAGGAGGACGAGGAAGAGGACGAAGACCCCAACTTCGTGGAAATGGTCTGCCCCCAGTGTAAGGACACCATCTTTTTCGATGTGGCACTGGTGAACGGCAAGGATGCGCTCACCTGCCCAAGCTGCGAAGCACCCCTTCGGGAAAAGGAAGAATAGTAAGCAAAAAATCCGGCGGATTCGCCGGATTTTTCTTATTTATATTACTTGCAGCGTTACTCTACGGGAAAGACGCTCTGACGGCCGAACACGTCGTGAATCAGAAGGCATAAACCGGGCTTGTCCGGCGCCAGATAAAGCTTTGCCACCGTTCCCCCGCGCAGCGGGCGAAGGTTAAAGGATGAGGCAGAGAAAATGCCCTCTTTCACGAAGCCCAGCGCGCAGTAATCCAGAAGGGAAAGGCTTCCGCAGTTTTCTGGAACCTGTGTGCCGTCCGGAGGCGTGTAGGAAACCAGCGTCACATCCGCTCTGCCGTTCGCTCTGGAGCAGGTGTACTCAAGGTTTCCCGCCTTCGGGGGCTTGAACGCGTCAAACAGAAGCAATGTTCCGGGAAGATCCGCGTCCATCAAAGTTGGTTCACGGTTTAAAATGCGCCTTCGAAGCAGCGAAAGGGCAATGGGAGAAGAGTCCATGGTCACGAAGCGGCGGCTGCATTTCACGGCGGTGGCGGCTGTGGTGCCGCTGCCGGAAAACAGGTCCATCACCAGATCGCCGGGGCGGGAAGCGGAGAGGATGATGCGTTTTAAAAGCGCTTCGGGTTTTTGCGTGTCGTATCCGGTGCGCTCCGGATCCTTTTGCTGAAGGTGGGAAATGTCCGTCCACACGTCAGAAGGGTAGACGGGCGTGTCTTCCGAATAGGTATACACCTTTCCGCCGGACTTGATGGTGTAAACCACGCGGCCTTCCTCGTCCACCGTGCGCCGCATGTGGTTCTGCATATCCTTGCCGCGGGGGATACCCACGCTGGTAATGTCAAAATAGGCGTTTTTGGTTCTGCGGTAAAAGAGAATAACGTCGTGCTTGCGGGAAAAATGGTTTTTTGCCCGCCCGCCGCTCTTATAATGCCAGATAATCTCGTTGACGAAATGGTCTTCGCCGAAAATTTCGTCCAGCATGATGCGCAATCGCGCTGAAGTCCTGGGGTCAATGTGAAGAAAAAGGTTCCCTTCGGGGCTTAACAGCTTGTGGCAGCCCGTGAGGATCTCGCGCATCATGGCGTAGTACGCCGCGGAGGGCATATCGTCATCATAAGAAGGGACGTTGACGGTAGCGTGCTTGTGGCTGCCGAGATGGAGTTTGCAGGTAAACTTGCTGCCCGTTTGAAAGGGCGGGTCCAGATAAATCAGCTGAACCTGACCGGCATAGGACTCTATCAGCCGGGGCATGTTGGCGACAGCGTCCCCAAGCACAAACAAGTTGTGCGTTCCGTGGCCGAGCTGCTCGCCCAGGCAGTTGAAACCGTTCATCGAAGTTCCTCCCCGGCGTGTTCTCCTCCCCGGCTGCGGTTGGCCTGGGTGATGTGCGCCTTTGCAAGCCTTTCTGCGGACTCCGCGTCTCCCTTGGCGATGGCGGACACAAGAGCCGTGTGTTCCTCAAGGGTGCGCTCAGCCCGGTGGGGCGTTTGCAGCGAGCGAAGCCTGGCGGAAGCGGAGTGGCCGTGCAGCGTAGACAGGATATGGTAAAGCACCGCGCTCTGGCAGGAGGCATATAAAGCATCATGAAACTCGGTATCAAGCTGGGCCAGTTTTTCAAACTGGCCGCCTTTTTGAACGTAAAAGGCAAAGCTGTCTAGGTTTTCGGTTAAGCGAACCAAGTCCGAGGGCGTGGCGCGTTCCGCAGCCCACCTTGCAGCCTGACCTTCCAGCAGGTACCGGATGGCGTAAATATCGTCAATGTCCTTCGGGGTAACGCCAATGGCCACCATGCCCTTGTTGGGCGTGGCGCGCACCAGTTCTTCCAGTTCCAAACGGCGCAAAGCTTCGCGCACCGGCGTTCTGCTCACGCCCAGTTCTTCGGCTATGCGGGTTTCCACAAGGCTCGCGCCCGCGGGATAAGCCCCGCTGAGGATATCCGAGCGCAGCGCGCTGTAAACATAGTCCGTCAGCGTACGCTTGCCGCGTCTGTCAGGATTATCCTTCAATTGCATACCTCCGGCAACCCAAATCAAAAAGGACATACTATGTTTACATTTTAGTTGCTTTATACGCGCGGCGCAAGGGGCTTTTGCTCTTTACAAAGGCGCATAAGGAAGGTATCATTAATTTGCTGTAGTATTTTGGGGAGGAAGAAATGAAAAATCGCCTGCACCTGTTGTCTATATCCGTCATATTTCTGGCAATAATTGTCGTATTTTCTGCGTGCGCAGGCCGGATTCCTGAAGAAAGCGTCGCAACGCCCGAGCCGACCGAGCAGCCGCGCCTGCTGCCCGAAGGCGTCACCATCAACGGCATCAACGTGGGCGGCCTGACCGAGCAGGAGGTCAGGGATTTCTTTCTGGACCCCGATACCTCTCCCACTTTGGGAATGATTGAGATTTCCTGCGGTGAAGAGGTTCACAAGCTGGACGGTTCCGCAATCGTCGGCGTCGCACAGCTGGACGAACTGCTTGCCGCGGCTTTTTCACAGCAGGGCACATCTTTTACCATTCAGTATGCGTATGACATTGCGCCTTTGAAAGACGCTGTGCTGCAGCTGGCGCAGGAGCTGAACGTCGAACCTGTCGACGCTTCCTATACCTATGACCGCAGCGTTGAAGGCCGCTTCGTTTATAACGACGGCGTCAAGGGCAGGCTGGTGGACGGGGAAGCGCTGTTTGAAGCGGTTTCCGCCTACGTTGCTGCCGGCGATTTCTCCCAGCCCTGCCAGGCGCCCTTCACCGAAGTGGAGCCTTCGGTCACCGTTGAGGACGTCAAGCGCCTGACCGCCGTGGTCAGCACCGCCACTTCATCCTTCGCGAAGGGCAGCTACGCGGCGAAAAACCGCGTGTTCAACATTGAAAAGGCGCTGGGACTCATCGACGGCTACGTCCTCAACCCCGGCGAGGAGTTCTCCTTCAACACTGTTCTCGGCCCGCGCTACACTTCCCACGGCTGGAAGCTCGCCGGCGCCATCAACAACGGCAAGTCCGTGGAAGAGCCGGGCGGCGGGGTATGCCAGGTTTCCTCCACCACATTCAACGCCGTGTTGCTGGCGGATCTGACCATTGTGGAACGCGCGCCGCACAGCTGGCCGCTTTCCTACCTGCCCGCCGGCCAGGACGCCACCATCAACACCGGCACCCAGGACTTTATCTTCAAGAACAACCGGGAAACCCCCGTCATCATCGGGGCGGATATTGACACCAAGAAAAAAGAGATGACCATCACCATTTACGGTGAGCCCCTGCCGGACGGCCAGTACATCAAACTGGTTTCCAAGAAGACCGACACCATCAAGCAGCCCGCTGACGAGGTTGTGGTGGTTAAATCCATGGCGCCCGGAACGTCCGTTGTGGAGCGCGAGGGCAGGAGCGGTTCCAGATACGAAACCTACAAGGAATACTACGCCGCAGACGGCACGCTCATCAAGCGCGAACTGGCGTATAAGACCACCTACCGCGCCATCAGCACCATCATCCACAAAGGGCCGGACGCAGCGCCGACAGGCAGCGTGATCGACGATCACGGCACCGAAGCCCCGCCCAGGGACGACAACGGCGCAAACGGTTTTTCCGATGTTCCCGATACCGATAACTGATTTTTCCTGATTTTACAGGCATTCCAGCCCGGCGCATTCTGTGGCCGGGCTTTTTTTGTCCATTCTAGTAAGGTATTACTAAACCCGGCGTAACGCACAAGGTTTGCCGGAAATGCCTGTTTTTCCGTTTTCTGTTTTGCAATACTAAACCCGCAGTTCAATGTCATCAACCTTTCGGGCAATAGCGCGGGAAGGAATTCCTGCGAATCGGGCGCACGCTGCCGAAAAAGGCTGAAAATGCTGTCGAATCATGGGTTTGACAGCGCCTTTTCTGCAGCAAATGGACCAAAAATCAACAAGAGAAAAAGCATTGACAAAGTGAATCCCATATGGCAAAATGGAACACGGTCTGGTTTAGCAGAACTAAACTCGATATTTAGAATGACTGCACGCAAAAGGGAGGGAAAGCGGTTTTGACGATTGGCGAATCCATGAGCATAGGAGACAAAATACGCCGCCTCCGCATTAAATACGGGCTCACCCAGGAAGAACTCGCAGCGCGTACGGAGCTTTCCAAGGGCTTCATTTCACAGGTGGAAAGGGATTTAGCGTCCCCATCCATCGCTACTTTAATGGATATTTTAGAAGCGCTGGGCACGAACATACGGGATTTTTTCAATGAGACCATCGAGGAAAAGATCGTTTTCGGAGCGGACGATATTTTCGTTCAGGAAGACGAAAACGGATTCGAGATACGCTGGCTGGTCACCACGTCCCAGAAGAACTCCATGGAACCCATCATGCTCACCTTAGAGCCGGGCGGCAAGAGCATGGTGCACAACGCCCACGAGGGCGAGGAGTTCGGGCATGTGCTTGCAGGCGGCGTCACGCTGTGCATCGGCTCAAGGCGGCTGAAGGTGCGAAAAGGGGATTCCTTTTATTATCGCCCCACGGACCAGCACTGGCTGGAGAACAACGGCAAACTTCAGGCAAAACTATTATGGGTTAGCTCTCCGCCCTCGTTCTAAAGCAAGAGCAAGGTATACTTACATTCCGGAGGAAGGACATGGCTCATCACATCATTGACCTGGTTGATCTGTCGAAGGATTACGACGGCGAAGAGGCGCTGAAAAACATCAACCTTTATATTCGAGACGGCGAGTTTTTAACGTTGCTCGGCCCGTCCGGCTGCGGTAAAACCACCATGCTGCGTCTGATAGCCGGTTTTGAGTCGGCATCCTCCGGTAAGGTTTACATCGACGGGAAAGACGTGACCAACGTTCCCGCCTTCAAGCGCAAGGTCAACACCGTTTTCCAGAAGTACGCGCTGTTTCCGCACCTGAACGTGTACGACAACGTGGCTTTCGGGCTGAAACTTCGCAAGGTCGATAAAAAGATCATCGACAAGAAGGTCCGTGAAATGCTGGAAATGGTGGACCTGAAAGGATACGAGAACCGCTCGGTGGACGCTCTTTCCGGCGGCCAGCAGCAGCGCGTTGCCATTGCGAGGGCGCTTGCCAACGAGCCGGAGGTTCTTCTGCTGGACGAACCCCTGGGCGCGCTGGACTTGAAACTTCGCAAGGAGATGCAGATCGAGCTCAAGCGCATGCAGCAGCAGCTGGGCATCACCTTTGTTTACGTGACCCACGACCAGGAAGAAGCCCTGACCATGAGCGATACCATCGTCGTCATGCGCAAGGGCGTCATCCAGCAGATCGGCACCCCGATTGACATTTACAACGAGCCGAAAAACGCCTTCGTGGCGGACTTTATCGGCGAGAGCAACATCCTGCCCGGCGTCATGGTGGAGGACTACTTCGTCGAGTTCGCCGGAAAGGGTTTCAACTGCGTCGACAAGGGCTTTGACCCCAACGAGGCGGTGGACGTAGTCATCCGTCCGGAGGACATCAAGCTCGTTCCGCCGGCGGACGGCACGCTGACCGGCGTGGTGAAGTCCGTCGTGTTCATGGGCGTGCATTATGAAATGCAGATCGATACCGGCGAGCACACCTTCCTCGTGCATTCCACCGGCAAGGCGGAAGAAGGGGCCAATGTTGGCCTGAGCTTCTTCCCGGACGATATTCACATCATGCGAAAGGATACTGGAGTATGAAGCGCAAGTATTTTGCCATGCCCTATCTGGTCTGGCTGATCGTGCTCATCGTCGCGCCCATGATCCTGATCATGCTGTATGCCTTCACCGGCCAGGCGGACGGCGCGTTCACGCTGGAAAACATTCGGGCGGCCCTGAATCCGGTTTATATGAAGGTGTTCCTGCGCTCGCTGGAACTGGCGGTGATTTCCACCGCCATCTGCCTGCTGCTGGGATACCCCATCGCCTATTTCCTTTCGCGGATGTCTCCCAGAAGGGCGGCGATTCTGTCCATGCTGTTCATCGTGCCCATGTGGATGAACTTTCTGCTCCGCACCTATGCGTGGATGAACATTCTGGACACCAACGGCCTTATCAACCAGATGCTCATAGCGCTGGGTTTAGGCCGCGCGAAACTGATGAACACCACGGGTGCGGTCATCGTCGGCATGGTATACAACTACCTGCCCTTCATGATCCTCCCGATTTACAACATCCTGCAGAAGATGCCCAAGTCCAACATCGAAGCGGCACAGGATCTTGGCGGAAACAACCTTCAGGTGTTTACGAAGGTCGTTTTTCCACTGTCTTTGCCCGGCGTCATCTCGGGAATCACCATGGTGCTGATTCCCACGATTACCACCTTCGCCATTTCAAGGCTCTTGGGCGGCTCGCAGTTCATGCTGTACGGCGATTTGATTGAAAACCAGTTCCTGTCCGTCGGTCAGGTGAACGGCGGCTGGAACGTGGGGGCGGCGCTGTCCTGCATCATGATGGTGCTGGTGTTCATCTGCATGTATATTACCAACCGCATTGACAAAGGCGAAGAGAACGGGGGGACGCTGCTGTGACGAAAAACAAGTCTTCCTTCGCGCGCGGCATATTCCTCGCGATTATGCTGCTGTTCATGTACGCGCCCATCATCGTGCTGGTGGTGTATTCCTTCAACTCGTCCAGAACGATGGCGAACTGGGGCGGTTTCAGCCTGGACTGGTACGCCGCGCTCTTTAAGGACAGGGATATTATGGCGGCGCTGGAAGTCACGGTTTCCGTGGCTGTGCTTTCCGCCCTGTGCGCAACACTCATCGGCACCGCCGCGGCGATTGGCATCCATTCCATGAAGCGCCGCTGGCGAAACGGCGTGATGTACCTTTCCAACATTCCGGTCATCAACCCGGATATTGTGACGGGCGTTTCGCTGATGTTTGCCTTCTCGCTGCTGGCTGTACCCCAGGGGTATACCAGGCTGCTGCTGGCGCACATCACGTTCAACATCCCTTATGTGATACTGTCGGTCATGCCAAAGTTAAGGCAAACCTCAAGCTCCCTGTACGAAGCGGCGCTGGATTTGGGCGCCACGCCCTCGGTGGCCCTTCGGAAGGTGATTCTGCCCCAGATTATGCCCGGCGTGATTTCCGGCGCGATACTGGCGTTTACACTGTCGATTGACGATTTCGTCATCAGCTTTTTCTGTCAGCAGGGAACGCAGAACCTGTCCATATACATCTACTCTCTGGCAAGGCGCGGCATCAACCCCAAGATCAACGCCCTGTCCGCCCTGATGTTCGTGGTGGTGCTTGCACTGCTGCTGACGGTGAACATTCTGGGGGATAAAAACTCCCCCGAAGCACGAAAAAAGCGCGCCCAGAAGAAAGAAGCCCGTATGGCGCGAAAGTCCGGGACTATTGTTTTGGAGGAAAACGGAACATGAAAAAGCTTGCCGTGCTGCTCGCCGCAATCCTTGCGGTGGCCGCCCTCGCCGGCTGCTCCGGCGGTGGGGTGGAGAAGACCATGTCGCTCTATGTGCTGAACTGGGGCGACTATATCGATGAGGATATGCTCGAAGGCTTCCGCCAGGAGTATCCCTACATCGATCTGCATTACGATACCATGACCAGCAACGAGGAAATGGTCATCCGCCTCCAGAGCGCGGACAGCATCTATGACCTGTGTTTTC
>JBMNTW010000005.1:0-19949 GCA_050945935.1 Christensenellales bacterium | reverse complement strand
GAATGATTCTATTTTTTTCCGGCGAATCCGCCGGGTGCCTGCACGGGGAACGCCCCGTTTGATTGACATAGATTCGCCCCTTCCGAAGCTTCGGAAGGGGCTTTTGGTTTTTTCGGGTACCTGTAAGGGGCTTCAACCGATCCGGAATACGCGTATTGCGAATAAAACGCTCAAAAAAGGGGTTTGATTCCCCGCGGCAACAGGCATATAATGTTTTCAAGTATGTTCAGTTGTGTAAACACGTCTATCTCAGCAGTCGGAATGGGCATTTCTTATTTGTGCGCAAAAGAAAGGCAGGTTTGAGATGAAATACAGGAAGTTCGGCCAAATGGACTGGGAAGTTTCCGCACTGGGCATCGGGACCTTGCGTCTTCCCACAGAGGACAAGACCCTGATGAGCGGCGCGATCATCAAAGAGGATGAAGCCATCGCCACCATCCGCTACGGCATCGACAACGGCGTCAACTACGTGGACACGGCGTACAACTACCACAACTGCAAGGCAGAAGCGGTGGTGGGCAAGGCGTTGAAGGACGGTTACCGCCAAAAAGTGAAGCTTGCCACCAAGTCGCCGGTTTCCCGGATTACCAAAACCGAGGATTTCGACAGAATTCTGGACGAGCAGCTGACCAAACTGCAGACAGACCACATCGACTTTTATCTCCTCCACAGCATAGACGGCAAGAAATGGCGCAACACCGTGCTTGCCCTCGGCCTGCTCGAAAGGATGGAAGCAGCCAAGAAGGCGGGCAAAATCGGCCACATCGGCTTCTCCTTCCACGACAGCTTCAGCGAGTTCAAAAACATACTGGACAGTTACGACAAATGGGAGTTCTGCCAGATCCAGTACAACTACATGGACGTAAACACCCAGGCCGGCGTCAAAGGACTGAAGTACGCGGCGTCCAAGGGGCTGCCCGTCATCATCATGGAACCGCTGCTGGGCGGCATGCTGGCGAATCCGCCGGCTTCCATCAAAAAAGAGTTTGAGGCGTATGACCCTTTTAAGAGCGCGGCGTACTGGGGATTGCGGTGGCTCTGGAACCAGCCGGAAGTCACCCTCGTGCTCAGCGGCATGGGCTCTGTCGCGCAGGTGGAGGAAAACATTCGCACGGCAGACGATTCCGGCATAGGTGAAATGAGCCGGGCGGATCTGGAGTTTATCGAACACATCCGCAAAAAATACACCGAAAAGCGCGTCATCCCCTGCACAGGCTGCAGCTACTGCATGCCCTGCCCCAACGGCGTGGAAATTCCCAGAAGCTTCAAGTTCTTCAACGACTCCTTCATGCACGACGATTTGGACAACGCAAAAAAGACCTACGCCTTCTGGAAACGCGGTCAGGCCAGCGCCTGTGTTGGCTGCAGGGTCTGCGAATCCAAATGCCCCCAGCAGATTCCCATCAGCGAATGGATGCCCAAAGTCCACGCGCATCTGGGCAGCGACTAGGGGGGACCATATCCATAAAAAGCATCCCCGGGGCGCGCATTGCAGTGCCCCGGGTTTTATACTTTATGCGTCATCCGGAGTTTAACCCGTACATGGACGCCCAAAAGCATACCCCGACCTGTTGCTTCCTTGGCGTGTGGTGTAACGCGCACCGCCATATGGTATACTGGTTATAATACCCAAACTCCCTGAGTTAACCAATGCTTACACGCCATGAGAGCAACATCTTTGGTAGATAAGGAATCACAATGGCCAAACCACTCACAGAACTGCACGGCATCGGGCCCAAGACCGCCGGCTTATTGAAAAAACTGGGGCTACGGACCTGCGAGGACCTCTTGGGCTTCTACCCCCGCACATACCGAGATTTTTCCACGCTGACCCTCTGCGCCGAGGCGAAGATCGGAGACTGCGCCTTAAGGGTGCGCGTTTTGAGCAGCCCCAGGGTAGCGTACCCCAGACGCGGCCTTTCCGTGGTCACGGCACGGTGCGCGGATGAGTCCGGTCAGGTGTCCGTCGTGTTTTACAACCAGCCCTACATGGCAAAAAACCTCGTTCAGGGTGAGGTGTACTGCCTGCTGGGCCGGTGCGAGCGAAAGGGAAACGGCCTCCAGATGGTCAACCCTTCGGTGGTTTCGGGGGAGCATCCGCCGGGCATCATACCCGTTTATCCTTTAACTGCCGGGCTGACCCAGTCCGCCGTCCGCAAGGCGATGCGCGCGGCGTTCGAGGCGCTGATGCCGGTGGAGGACCCTCTGCCTTCGCGCATTTTGACGGAGTACGGCCTGATGGGCTACGCCGAAGCCTTAACGGCGGTGCATTTTCCGCCCGATATGGAAGCGATTGCCCGGGCAAAACGCCGCCTGGCCATCGAGGAAGTGATTTACTACGTCATGGCGATGGAGCTGGTGGCAAAACGCGCGGGCAGGGAGCGCGGGCGCGCTTTTCGCACCGATGGGGTGCTTGACGAGTTCCTTAAACTCCTTCCCTTCGCGCCCACCAATGCCCAGCTTCGGGCGATGCAGGAGATCGAACGGGATATGGCATCTCCAGCGTCGATGAATCGCATGGTGCAGGGGGACGTGGGCAGCGGAAAAACCGCCGTTGCTCTGTTCGCAGCATTCGTGGCGGCAAAAAACGGCGCCCAGGCGGCGCTCATGGTGCCGACAGAGATTCTTGCCCGCCAGCATTATCAAAAGGCGAGTGAGCTGTTTTTTGGCAGGTTCAGCGTGGAGCTGCTCATCGGCAATCAGACGGCGAAGCAAAGAAGGGAAGCGTACGACCGCATCGAAGGCGGTCAGAGCCGGATTGTCATCGGCACCCAGGCGCTATTGCAGGAAAAGGTGCGCTTTTTCGACCTGGGGCTGATCGTGGCGGACGAGCAGCACCGCTTCGGCGTGCGCCAGCGCGCGGCCATCGCCAACAAGGCGGAAGCGCCGGACGTACTGGTGCTATCCGCCACGCCCATTCCCCGTTCGCTGGCGCTGGTGCTTTTCGGAGACATGGACGTTTCGGTTATCGACGACCTGCCGCCGGGCAGAAAACCCGTGAAAACCCGGGTGGTGCCATACAGCAAGCGGGGGGATATGTACCGCTATGTGGCAAAAAAAGCGATGATGGGGGAACAGACCTATGTCGTCTGCCCGCTGGTGGAGGATTCGGAGGATTACGAGGGTATCTCTGCGGAAGCGCTGTTTGCAGAACTGGTCAAAGGCGCGCTTTCCGGCGTTCCCGTGGAGCTTCTGCACGGAAAAATGGCGGGGGCTGACAAGCAGGCGGTGCTGGACCGGTTCCGAAACGGTGAAACCAAAGTGCTGATTTCCACCACCGTGGTGGAAGTGGGGGTGGACGTGCCCGGCGCCACGGTGATGATTGTGGAAAACGCCAGAAGGTTCGGACTTGCCCAGCTTCACCAGCTCAGGGGCAGGGTGGGCAGAGGAACGCTTCCAGGCGAGTGCTACCTTTGCCTGGAAAGCGAGGAGGACGAAGCCAACGAAAGGCTCAGCGCCCTTTGCCAGACCACGGACGGCTTCGCCATCGCCATGAAGGATTTGACCATCCGCGGACCCGGCGCCCTTCTGGGTACGGCGCAAAGCGGGGTGGACGATCTGGCGGCGCTTCGCCAGTCGGACGGCATGGAAGCTTTAACCACCGGAAGAACCATCGCAAAACGGGTGATGGAGGAGGAATCCTTCGCAAACATCCGTAACGAACTTACAATCCACGTTCAAAAGCTTTTTGAGGAGCGCATGAAGGACATCGCGCTGAACTAAAAAGAAAAAAGAGGGACACCGCGCTGATACCGATTATTGCCTGCCAAAATTCGCATCTAACTGCAAAGGAATACGAGTTAGCGGGCTGGAGCATCGACTTTGCCCAGCCGCCGGAAAGCGGGTACCCGCTGGTGGGTGTATCGCTGTACGGGAATCGGGTCCTTCTCGGCGTTACGGAAGGGTTTGTCAGGCACGGTGCGCTTTCCCATTTCGCCTCCAGCGTTCAGTTCTATCTAACGATTGCTGCGGAAAAACCGGAAGAGGCGCATCACAATCACCGGGCATTTTCGCCTTCACCCATTGAAAAAATGCTTGGGCGTGCTCGCTTTTCAGGTTTTCGTTGCGAACCATTCGTGCATGATCGCCGCGGAAGAATGACCGGAAAGAGTATCTATAAGGCTTTTCCAAGCCCCGACGATGCTCGACAACGAGCAGCCGGCATACCATAAAAGCGGGCGGCCGCAGAATCTGCGGCCGCCCGATCTGTCGTTTGTGGTTACCTCAAGTTCTCGGAAGCGTAGGAGATCATGCGCTTGACCATTTCGCCGCCGACAGAGCCGGCTTCGCGGGAGGTCAGGTCACCGTTGTAGCCCTGCTTGAGGTTCACACCCAGCTGAGAAGCGATTTCGTACTTCATCTTGTTCAGGTTGGTAACAGCCTGGGGCGAGGTGTTGATGTACTGGTTAGACGAACTATTCGTGTTGTTGGGCATTGTTGTTTTCCTTTCGTTGTCGTAATGGTTTCGGTCAAAATTGGCCAATTTTCCTATGTTCATCCTCTGTGTTCAGAGGAAACCGGTCGGTCGTTAATCCTTAATGCTCTGCTCCGCAAATGCGATCATCCTTCGAACCATTTCACCGCCTACGGAGCCGTTCTGTCTGGTGGTCAGGTGTCCTTTGTCCGGCGTGTTGTAGTCGACGCCCAACTGGGAAGCGATCTCGGTTTTAAGACTGTCCAAAGCCTGCTGTGACTCGGGAATAAGCGCACGTTTTCGCCTTCTTGCCATCGTCTTTCACCTCCTTTTTGCTGGTGAACTTAATTTGCGCAATCCTTCGGGATTTACACTGGTAAATTGACTGTGTATTGTCGTTCATTTCCATGCATCAAACCTTTTGCGCCGCGAACAATGTGGTCATGAAATCGCGCCGGAGCAAACACAGCGGTTGCCAGAACGCCCAAACATATGATAATATGTATATACATGATAATGATAAAAAAACGATGCTGGCATCACGGGCATTTGGAGGAACGGAATTGATCAAACTCATTATCGCCGATCTGGACGGAACGCTGCTGGACTCCAATAAGAAGCTGCCGCATAACTTCCCCGCTCTGGTGGAAGCTCTGACGCAGAGGGGAATCGTTTTTGCGCCGGCGAGCGGCAGGTCGTACCTTTCGCTGATGTCTCTTTTTAGCGCTTACAAAAGCCAAATGGGCTTTATCTGCGACAACGGCTGCGCCATCTACCTGGGGGAAGAGCTGGTGCGCATCGCGCAGATTCCGCCTTCCGAACTCAAACGGATCCTTGATCTGGTGTTTGAGGCGGGGAACATTTTTCCCGGTTTTTGCGGCATGAAGAGCTTCTATATTCAGAACAGGGACGAAAGCTTCCTCGAGCTCGTGGACCGATACTTCCCCAACCATACCCTTGTCAACAGCCTGTATGATATTGTGGAGGATGACGCGTTCTGCAAAGTCTCCTGCTCGGACAGGGTGGATGTGGACACCCACGGTCTGGTGCGCCTTGCGAGCCTGACCGACCGTTACGACCTGCTGCCCTCCGGCGAAACATGGCTGGACATTGCCCCCAAAGGGGAAAACAAGGGCACGGCGCTCCGCTGTTTGATGGAAAAACTCGGCGTCACGCCGGATGAAACCATGGCTTTCGTGGATTACGTGAACGACATGCCTCTCATGGGCGTGTGCAACCACATCTACGCCATGAAAAACGGCCATCCGGACGTGAAGGCGGCGGCGAACTACGTCACCGAAAAAACCAACGACGAAAACGGCGTCATCGATACGATTTCCAAGGTGCTGGGGCTGGACCTTTAGTCTCCCCGGGCGGGCGTTTTTCAAAAGAAGCGCTGTCTGGCAGTTTTGGAAACGCATTCAATAAAAAAGCTCCCTGACGGTGTCAGGGAGCTTTTTTGCGTTGCTTTTTTCCGGACGTTTACTTGACCGAAAGGTTGCGGATGATGTCGTAGCTGCTGTCCTTGCACTCCGCAAAGCCTTCGACCTTGGCGGCAAAGCCCTGGGGCTTCTTGAAGGCGGTAAGGCCTTTGATGAGCTTTTCCTGCAAAGCGGAAGGCATGGTGTTCTTGGTGGCGATGGCTTCGCGGGGGATGGGGCCGGTGCTGGCGATGATTTCCAGACTGTCCACCGGCAGGCCCTGCTGCCTTGCAAAGTCCAGCGCTTCGTTGAAGGTGGCGCCCGCTTCTACTTCGCCGTTCAGGACGGCACGGATGACCTTGTCGTGGGTGCCGTGGAAGGAGGTCTTCGCGAAACTGCTGGGGTTGATGTGGTTCTTCACCAGCAGGTCGTTGGCAAACAGGTAACCGGAGGTGCTGTGCTTGTCCACATAACCGAAGGTCTTGCCGGGCAGGTCGGTCAGGCGTTTGACCGGGCCGTCCTTTCTGGCGATGATGTGGCCGACGTAATAGTCCGTATTGTTGATAATGGGCGAAACCAGCGGCACCAGATTGCTCTTGTCCTTGGCGCGCACATACGCAAAGGGCGAGAACCAGCCGATGTCCAAAATTCCCTTGTCCATCCATTCGCTCAGGGTGTCATAGTCCTTCACGACGATGACGCGGCTCTTCAGGCCGATGGCTTCGCAGGCCTTCGCCAGCGACGGAGCGTAGTTCTTGCTGATGTATTCCGGCGCGGTGAAGGGGTCCACGCCGCAGATGATGTCGGTATCCTTCTTAAGCTGGACGATGGTCTCCTGAAACTCTTCGGAGATGCGCTGCAGCTTGTTGCCGTACTCGATGATGTCCTTGTTTTTCGCCTGCTGGGTCTGCACGGTGTTCAGCAGTTCGTGCAGCATGCCGTTGGTATCTTCCACGGCGAGGGCGAAGGAGCGGGCGCCTTCGTTGATCTCGTCCGAAGCGGCGAGCTGCTTCTGGGAAATGGCGCGGACGTTGGCGATGGATTCCTTGATGCCGCTGACCGTTTCCTCGATGGCGGCGACCACAGCGGAGGATTCCCTGGCGACCACGTCGGTGCGCTGAATCTCAGCCAGCATCTTTTCGATGGAGGCGTTGGTCACATTCATGTTTTCGTTGATGTTCTCAACGACCTTCTTGATGTTGGCGGTGGCGGCGCTGGTCTCGTCGGACAGTTTCTTGATCTCCTGCGCGACGACGGAGAAGCCCCTGCCCGCCTCGCCGGCCCTGGCGGCTTCGATGGACGCGTTCAGGGACAGCAGGTTGATCTGGTTGGAAATGCCCTGGATGTATTCCACGATTTTGTTGATCTCGCGGGAGGATTCATGCAGTTTGGTGTGGTTCGCGGAGGTTTCCTTGATGGACTCGGCCAGGTCCAGCATGGAGTTCTGAATGTTGGCGATGGTGTTCTTGTTTTCCGCCAGCATCTTGTGGGAGCTGTCCGACTGCTGCTCCACGTCGAAGATATTGTCGCCCAGCTTGTGGAAGTTGCTCGCGAAATCCTCCATGGCGGCGGAGATTTCCTGCGCGCTGGCGGCGTTTTCTTCGCCGTTCCTGCGAATTTTGCCAAAGAATTTCACGAGCTTGTCAAAGGCATCGATGTTGTTCATGGACAGCCACAGCATCTGCTGGATGTCGATACCCATGGTCTCGGAAATGTTGAACAGAGTATCGCTGGCTGCCTCATCCATGCCCTTGGAAAGGCCGCCGGAGATGCCGGTCTTTTTCCCGGTGACTCGTTCGATCAGCACAGTCACAAAGAAGATTGCAACCACGCTGACGACGGACAGGGCAAGGTATACCCATCCGAAGGGAACGAGGAAGTAGATCGCTGTCTGGGTCAGTAAGACCAAAACAGAAAAGATCACGATTCCTAAGCTAAGCGACTTTTTCAAGGTTTGCTCCTCCTGGTTTGCATAATTAATAATACGATTGCGACAGGGGCCGATAGACATAATTATATCGAAAATTGGAGAAAATTGTCAAACCGGCTTTTATAATGTTCGAAAACGCAAGATACGAATTTCTGTGTTGTATCTAAAAACATTTTTTTACATAAATATAAAACTTTGGTATAATAAGTTTCTTCGGCTGCGCTTGTATCCGCTATGCGCATGGAGGAGGCTTTTCGCGCCTTGCGCATGCAAAAACACCACAGGAAGGGGGCTGCCCGAAAGAGTAGCCCCCAAAGCCGGTCAGACGGATAGGTTTCGAATGATGTCGTATTTGCTGTCCTCGGCTTCGGTAAACCCGTCCACGCCGGAGACGATATCCGCAGGTTTGACAAACTCGATCAGCGCTTTCTTGAGCTTGTCGCGCAGCGCGGCGTTCATTCTTTCGTTGGAGCCGATTACATCCTTGGGGATGGGGCCGCAGCTGGCGATGATGGAAAGCTGGTCCATGGGCAGGCCCTGCTGTTTCGCGTAGTCCAGTGCCTCGCTGAAGGTGGCGCCGGCGTCCACTTCCCCGGCGAGCACCGCGCGGACCACCTTGTCGTGGCTGCCCAGGAACATCGCCTTGGAAAAACTGGAGGGGCTTACGTTGTTCTTCTTCAGAATATCGTTGGCAAACAGATAGCCCGAGGCACTGTTCTTGTCCACATAACCGAAGACTTTGCCGCGCAAATCGGCAAGGTTTTTGACGGGGCTGTCCTTCCTGGCGACGATATAGCCCATGTACGAGTCCTTCCCGTTCACAATGGGGGTGACAAGGGGAACCATGTTGGTCTTTTCCTTGGCGCGCACATAGGCGAAGGGCGAGAACCAGCCAATGTCGATATTCCCGTTGGAAAGCCATTCGCTCAGGGTTTCGTAGTCCTTCACAATGATGAGACGGCTCTTGCAGCCGATGGCCTCGCACACCCTGGCCAGAATGGGGGCATAGGAGTTCTTGATGTTTTCGGGGGAGGTAAAGGGGTTGACGCCGAAGATGATGTCGTCGTCCTTCTTGAGCTTGACGATGGTCTCCTGGAAGTCCTCGGAGATGCGGCCGAGCTTTTTGCCGTACTCGATGATGTCCTTGTTCTTGGCCTGCTGGCTCTGCACGGTGACGAGCAGCTCGTGCAGCATGCCGTTGGTCTCCTCCACTGCCAGGGCGAAGGAGCGCGCGCCTTCGTTGATCTCGCCGCAGGCGGTAAGCTGCTTCTGGGAAATCATGCGAACGTTTTCGATAGAGTCCTTGATGTTGCCCACCGTTTCGTCGATGGCGGCAACCACCGCGGAGGACTGCTGGGCCACCACTTCGGTGCGCTGAATTTCAGAAAGCATCTTCTCAATGGAAACGTTGGTCACTTCCATGTTCTGGTAAATGGCATCCACCACCCGGGCAATGTCCGCCGTGGCGGCGCTGGTCTCGTCGGACAGCTTCTTAACTTCCTGGGCGACGACGGAGAATCCCCTGCCTGCCTCGCCGGCTCTTGCCGCCTCGATGGACGCATTCAGGGACAGCAGGTTGATCTGATTGGAGATGCCCTTAATATAAGAGACGATTTTGTTGATCTCCCGGGACGACTCGTGGAGCTTGGTGTGGCTGGCGGAAGTTTCCTTGATGGCTTCGGAAAGGTCCATCATGGAGTTTTGAATGTTGGCGATGGTATTCTTGTTTTCCGCCAGCATCTTGTGGGAACTGTCCGCCTGGCGCTCCACGTCAAAAATATTGTCGTTCAACTGGTGGAAGTTGGACACAAACTCCTCCATGGTGGCGGAGATTTCCTGGGCGCTGGCGGCGTTTTCCTCGCCGTTTTTGCGGATGCGTTCAAAAAAGGAAACAAGCTTTTCAAATGCGTCGATGTTGTTCATGGAAAGCCAGAGCATCTGCTGAATGTCGATGCCCATGGTTTCGGAAATGTTGAACAGCGTTTCGCTGGTCGACTTGTCCATGCAGTGCTCAAACTGACTGGAGCCTCTCATACCGAGACGCCTGTCAATCAGCATGGTCAGAAAGAACAGCCCCGCTGCGCTGACGATGGAAATCACCAGATAAAGCCATCCTAAGTTCACAAAAAAGAACAGCGCTGCCTGCACAAGCACAATCAGGACGGCAAAAACAACAATGCTGACCAGATGAAGCGATTTATTCAAGATAAAATCCTCCGGCAGATATTTGGGAATTTAATAATACAAAGAAAAATAGATGTGGTAAGACTGCTCTCATGCTCTTGCGTAAATGGTATTTGGGGTATTATAGCCTTAATTAGCTTTTTTTGTCAAATATAACAAAAGCGTTGAAATTTAACGGCTAGCACGTTATGGGTTGTGCTTTTTTTGCCAAAACCATTTCTTACTAATCCTATATATCTTATCGGATGAAAAAGTGTTAAGCTGAATAAAAAGTTATATGGAAAGGACGTGCAAACGTGAAAAACAGAAAAAAGGGCTTCATCGCCGAGTTTCGGGAGTTCATATCCAAAGGCAGTGTGACGGATCTGGCGGTGGGCGTGATCATCGGCAGCGCGTTTACGGCAATCGTTACTTCGCTGGTGAACGACGTGCTGATGCCCTTCATCGGGCTCATCGTCGGCGGGTACGATTTCTCCGGTTTGAAGATCGTGCTGTCCCCCGCGATGGACGGCAGGGCGGAAAACGCCATACTCTACGGTTCCTTTCTGCAGAGCGTCGTCAACTTTCTGGTGATCGCCTTTGTGGTGTTTTTGCTGGTGAAGGGCATCAACGCCCTGCGCCGCGTGCGGGAAAGGGAAAAAGACAAGGAAAATCCCGCCGAGGCGCCGAAAATTTCCGAAGAGGTCAGGCTGCTGACGGAAATCAGGGACCTTCTGAAAAAATAAAGAAGCAAGCGCATCAAAAAGAAAACCGCCCGAAAAACGGGCGGTTTTTGAATGAATGTCTGCGTTTGAATCAGCCGTTTCTGCCCGCGAACCAGGCGTTCATGCGGGGCATCTTGGGGGCGGAGTCCGTCTCCTCGGTGTTGCCGTTGGCGTCCGCGAAGAAGCGGTAGCTCTTGCCCTCGGAAAGCGTGGAGTTGCTGAAATAGTCAAGGGTTACGGGCTTACTGCTGTCCCCGTCCACATGCACGAGCACCACCTGATGGTACTCGGACACCTTTTCAACGCTCTTTACCGTGGCGTCCAGGCGATAGATCTTGCCTTTGGAATCGTTGGGGTTCCTGAGGACGGTCTTGTACTCAAACACCTGTGCTTTTCTGGAGTAGGCGTCGATTTCCGGCGTGCGCAGCAGCGTGAAGGTGGCGGTACCGGTGCGTCCGTTCGCTTCCGCGGTGACGGTGTACTCCTTCAGGCCGTAACCGGCGTTGGTCAGGTCCGCCGTGAAGCTGAAGCTGCCGTCGGCGTTGACGGTCACCTCTCCTGCGCCGGTGCCTTCCACGGTGACTTTCGCTCCCGCTTCGGTCCTGCCGGAAACGGCAACGCTGTCCTCCGTCACCGTGGCGGGAAGCTGGTCAACGGCAACGGTCAAATCGCTGACCACCACGTCCAGCGTGACGGGAATGACCACGTCCGCATGCCTTGCTAGGGTGGCTTTCAGGGCGTATTCGGTCTTTCCGGCGGTCAGCGGCACATCGATGAAGAAGATGCCGGTTTCCGCATCGATGGCGGAGGTGTACTCCACGTCATCCCAGAACAGCCTGGTGGGCGTTCCGGCTTCCACCGTGCCGGCAATGGTCAGCGTTGTGGCGTTGCTCTCCACTGTAACGGGGGCGGAAAGGTCGGGATCGGAGACTTCAATGGCCGTCTTCGGGACGTTGACGGTAAAGGTGGGGACATCCAAGTCGATGCGGTTGCCTTCGAGGTCAAGAAGGTAGATGACGGGCGTTACGTCAAAGGTGGCGAGTGCGCCGGCTTCCTCGGGAATCCAGTTCAAATCCACCACGGTGAGCTTGTAGCCGCCGTTTTGCAGCACCGCCTGCTTCAACACCGCGCCGGTGGCGGGGTCCGCGAACACGACGGTGTAACCATCTGTACCGTAAACAGTGATGGAGTGGGCGTCCATATCGGAATGGCTGGTGGCCTCGATGACGACGCTGTGCTCCCCGTTGCTCTGGCCGGGTTCCGGCTCTCCGCCGCCGAACCAGGTGGAGAACGCCGCGCCGATGCTGCCGTAGTTCTGAACGACGATCTTGTAAGAAACAAAGAGCAAAGCGGCAGCCAGTACGGCAATAAGGATCCAGAAGATCATGCCGGAACGGCGCTTTTTCGGTTCTTCGTCGTCCTCATCCTCGTCCAGGATGACCTTTTCGGCCTTGCGCGGAGCTTTTTCCTTCGGCGCGCGCTCTTTTTTGGCGCGTTCCTTCTTTTCCTTCCTGGGACGCTTTTCCTCATAAGGCGCATCGTCCTCGTCAAAAATATCATCGAGGACGGCTTCCGCGTCCTTGCTCGACGCGGCGGAAGGCTGCGGGCGGGCAGCGGGCGCTTCTTTTTCTGCGCGCCGGGCACCGGTGCCGCGGGGGCTTAAGGGGGAAGGCGCTTCGGTTTCCGGCTCCTCCTCATACGAAATGGCGTTCAGCGGGGTGGAGGGAACGTCATTTTCGCGCCTTTCGGCAGGTTCTTCCTCGTATGCGTAATGACCTGAAGAGGACCGGCTTTCGTCAGGTTCGCTCGTTTTGGCGGAAGCGTAAACAAGGGGGCGTTCTTCCTCCTGTGCGGTACGCTGCGGCACGGATTCCTTCCCGATGGCGGAAGTGCGGCCCCGCACAACGGGGCGTGCGGCGCTTCGGGGCGTGTGGGTGACCACAATGGAATCCGGATCCAGCGGCACCCGTCTGCTGCGCCGCCTGTACTCCCGTTCGGGGGGAAGAATCTCGTCCAGCCGCTCCTCAAAGCGGCGGTTGCCGGTGCCCCTTTCCTCATCCAGCAGTTCCCAGGGGTCAATGGCGTTGTGACGCTGGCGCGGATCGTAATACGGCTCGTTCAGCAGCTTTTCGATGCTGATGCCGGTGGCGGGGTCCAAACCGGAATAAGCGTCCACCTTGGCGGCGACGCGCTGCTGGGGCGTTGGCTCGTCGGAGGGCAGAAGCTCCGAGCAACGCTTGCAATATACGAAATAATCGGGGTTTTCGGTCCCGCACTTAGGACAAATCATGGGCTCCTCCTCGTCAAACAGCGGGAAAATTGCGTGTGGTCCTGTCGATATATTCATTATTATAGCAAAGCGTGCGATAAAATCAAAATGGAAAGGTGTAAACAAGGTGAAAACTTCATGGGGATGTGTTATAATCCCAATCGCCGCCGCACAGTTTGGCGGTCTGTCATATAATGGAAATGGGAAGCGCGGCTTCCTGAATATCCATCGGGAGATGATTTCTTGATATATCTTGATAACAGTGCCACCACCCGCGTGCTTCCCAAGGCGGCCATGGCGGTTATGCACTATATGACGGAAGAGTACTTCAATCCCTCGTCGATGTACGGTCCCGCTGTCTCGGTGGAACGGGAGGTCGACAGGGTGCGCTCCATGATGGCGGAAAGCCTGGGCGCGGAACCCGCCGAACTTTACTTCACCTCCGGCGGCACGGAGTCGGACAACATCGCCGTTATGGGTGTGGCCGCAGCCCTGCGCAAGGGGACGTACCGGTTCATCACCACCGAAATGGAGCACCCCGCCATCTACGAGGTGTTCAACGCTCTGGAACGGGCAGGGCAGGAGGTCATCCGACTGAAGCCGGACATGTTCGGCAGCATCGACCCCAGGGCTGTGGCGGAGGCGGTGGACAGTAAGACCGTTTTGGTCAGCGTCATGCATGTGAACAACGAGTTCGGCGCCATCGCCGATCTGGACGCCATCTGCGCGGCCGTTCGGGCGAAGAACCCCCAGACCTACATCCACAGCGACGGTGTTCAGGCGTACTGCAAGCTGCGGGACACAAAAGTTCCTGTGGATATGTACTCCATCAGCGCCCACAAAATCCACGGGCCAAAGGGCGTCGGCGCACTGCTTGCTCGAAAGCGCGTGAAGAACGCGGGCGGGCAGATCGGCGGAGGGCAGGAAAGGGGCATCCGCAGCGGCACCACCAACGCGCCCGGCATCATCGGCATGGGTGTGGCAGTGGACGAAGCGCGAAAAAGGCTCCTTCAGGCGGAAGCACACATGCGCAGGCTGAAAAAAAGCCTCGCCGGTGGCCTTCTCACCATTCCGGACGTGTACGTCAACGGCCCGACGGTGGACGGCGGCGCGGCGCATATTCTGAACGTTTCCTTCATGGGCGTGCGGGGCGAAGTGCTGCTCCACGCGCTGGAGTCAAAAGGCATCATCGTCAGTACCGGTTCGGCGTGCTCCTCCCACAAAAAGGGCAAAAACAGGGTGCTCGCGTCCATCGGCGTGGAAGGGGAGCGGGCGGAAGGCGCCATTCGCTTCAGCCTCAGCGCCGACAATACAGAAAGAGAAATTCAAATCACCGCAGAAACCACCGCAGCGCTTGTGCGGGACCTCAGGCGGTTCAAAAGAAGATAACAGCGCCAAAATACGTTAAAAATGCCGCCCGTCATCCTGCCGAAGTCGGAGGGCGGGCGGATTTACCAAAGACAATCAACACTTCGGAGAAATGGCGGATACCATGCGCAACGTACTGCTGATACGATACGGAGAGGTACATTTAAAAGGACAAAACCGCAGCTACTTCATGCGGCTTCTGAAGGAGGACATCGAGCAGGCCCTGTCGGACATGGGCGCCGTCATCTCCTCCGGTCAGGGCCGGTTTTATGCTGCCAGTTACCCTGCGGAACGGGAGGACGAGGCGGTCAGCCGGATTTCGAAAATCTTCGGACTGCACTCCGTCAGCCGGGCGCGGGAGGTCGAAAAAAACTTTGACGCAATCGCCCGGGCGGCGAAGGAACTGATGGAGCAGGAGCTTTTCAAGCGGGGCGGAAGCTGCACCTTCAAGGTGTTTGCCCGCCGGTCGGACAAGACCTTCCCCATGGACTCCATGACCATCGCAAGAGAGCTGGGCCACGTGCTGCTTGAATCCCTTCCCAGGCTGAAGGTGGACGTGAACGCGCCGGAAGTTCCCCTTTCGGTGGAGGTGCGGGAGCACGCCTACGTCTACACCGGCGAGGAAATGGGCGCCGGCGGCATGCCCGCGGGCAGCAACGGCAAAGCGGCGCTGCTGCTTTCCGGCGGGATTGACAGCCCCGTGGCGGGATACATGGTGATGAAGCGCGGCGTGGACTTGCACTGCGTGCATTTCCATTCCTTCCCCTACACCAGCGAACGCGCGAAGGACAAGGTCATCGCCCTCGCCAAACAGCTGGCGGGCTACGGCGGCAGCGTGGTGATGCACGTGGTGCATTTCACCGACGTGCAGATGGAACTCTACGAAAAATGCCCGGACAACCAGACCACCATCCTGATGCGCCGGGCGATGATGACCATCGCCGAACGCATCGCGAAAGCGAACGGATGCCAGGCGCTGGTAACGGGAGAGGCCATCGGCCAGGTCGCCAGCCAGACCATGGAAAGCCTGGTGGTGACGGACGACGCGGTGAACATGCCCGTGTTCCGTCCCTGCATCGGCATGGATAAGATTGAAATCATGGAGTACGCCAAGCGCATCGGCACCTACGAAACCTCCATCCTGCCCTACGAGGACTGCTGCACCATCTTCACGCCCAGGCATCCCGTCACCAAGCCGAAGCTGGATGACATCAAAAAGTCCGAAAGCAAACTGGAGCGCTACGAAGAGCTGCTCCAGGACGCCATCAATAAAACAGAAACCTTCACAATCACACCGTAACCGGACAGATTCCGGTGATCTAAAACGCGGGAACTCACTCCCCCGCGTACCAGATCACCGGATCTTCTGTTTTTTGGGGTTCGGGGGCTTCTTGTTCGCGCTGCTCTTCCACGTCTTCCAAGTGTTCGTCGTCGGTCTGGCGGACGGGCTGCGCGTTTTTCGGCTCGTCCACGAAGAAATCGCACCTTGCCGTGGCAGGGCCGGTGACCTCCTCGCCGGAAACCGTCAGCTCGGGATGGACGGGCAGCACAAAGTACTCGTACAACGCGCCGTACTCCGCGGTAGTGTCCTTAAAGGTGATGTCCCCCCTGTCTCCGGCGAACTCGCCGAGAAGCACTGTTTTTCCGGCGGAGTCCGTGCGGTACAGGCGGTAGAGTATGAACTTTTGAACAGGCGAGAAGGAGAGGACCGGCCTGCCGTCCGACGCAGCCGCAGCGTTCAGATCGCCGGGGGGCGAAGGCACCACCCAGTAGTCGGTGCTGTCCGTCGGCGCGGTGCTGCCGGAAAAATACTCGTAAAAGGCGTCCTCGGCGGGCGTCAGGGCGTTGGCGAGCGCCAGCCGGTGCTCGGTCTGCAGCGTGGCGGCGTCCAGCCGCACGCGGTTGATGCTTTTGGGCGGCTCAAAGTCCGGCGCGCCTTCACCGTTTGGGTACAGAAATTCAAAAAGCCTGGCGAGCATTGCCGCAGGGTATGTGCCGCCGGTGGCGTCCTCCGGCAGGCTGTGGGCGGAGTCGGTGCTGTCGAACCCCATCCACACGGTGGCGACCACCTCGCGGTTGTAGGCGACCATCCAGGCGTCCTTGTTGCCGTTGGTCTCCTTCAATCCGGTGGTGCCGGTCTTGCCGGCGAGGGGGATGCCGATGTTCAGCCTTCTTCCGGTGCCTGTGGTAATGCAGGAGGTCATCATATCCGTCATGATGAAGGCGGTGTCCTCGGACATGACGCGCTGGCTTTCGCCCACCCGTTCGTAAAGCACGTTGCCCTCGCTGTCGGTGATTTTGCTCACGCAGGAAGGCATCTTGTATACGCCCCCTGCGGCAAAGGCGGCGTAGGCGCCGCAGATCATTCTGGGCGAAACGCCGTAGGTGAATCCGCCCAGCGCGAGGGAAAGGCTGGTGTCCTTCTCGTCAAACGCGATGCCGAGCTTTGATGCAAAGCTCTTTCCGGAATAAACGCCGATGTTCGAAAGCAGCCGCACTGCGGGCACGTTCAAGGACCGGGCGAGCGCCTGACGCAGGGTGACGTATCCGCTGTACTGGTCGCCGTAGTTCTTAGGGGAATAGCCGTTGAAGTCCGTCTTTTCGTCCAGCAGCAGCGACGCGGCGGTGTAACCGTAGTTCTCCAGCGCCGGCGCGTACACGAGGATGGGCTTGATGGCGGAACCGGGCTGTCTTTTAATGTCAGTCGCCCGGTTCAATCCTCTTCGCACCTTGTATTCCCTGCCGCCCACAAGGGCGGTGACGCCAAAGGTACTGGGGTCTATGGTCACGATGGCGCCTTCCACCTGTTCACCGTCCGCCGCGTTTTCGGGAAAGAGCGAAGGGTCTGCCATGATGTCCTCGCAGGCCTGCTGAAGACCGGCATTTAAGTAGGTGTAAACCCTGTATCCGCCGGAAAGCAGCTGCTCCTGGTCAATGCCCAGTATGGAACGCGCTTCGTCCATGGCGGTTTCGATGTAATACCCGTGGGGATAGCCGTCTCTGGCGGTTTCCTTCAGTTCAAGCTTTTCCGCCTTGGCGGCTTCGCAGGTTTCCTTTGAAATGAACCCGTACTGGTGCATCAGGTCCAGAATGAGGTTCCTTCTGGCAACGGAAGCCTCGGGCTTCAAATGGGGCGCGTAGTTGGAAGGGGATTTGACCACGCCGGCGAGCAGCGCGCCTTCCGCCAAGGTAAGCTGCGAAGCACTTTTTGAAAAATACCGCTGCGCCGCCGCCTCGATGCCGTACGCCCCTCCGCCGAAATAGACGTAGTTCAAATACATTTCCAGAATCTCGTCCTTGGTGAACTTCTGCTCCAGCTGGATGGCGAGTATGGCTTCCTGAATCTTCCTTGTGAAGGTCTTTTCGCCGGTCAAATGGCTCAGCTTGATGAGCTGCTGGGTCAAAGTGCTTCCACCTTGGTCAAAATTGCCGGACTTGATGTCCGCAATCAGCGCGCCGATGATGCGGCGGAAGTCCACGCCCTTGTGGCTGTAGAAGCGCACATCCTCCACCGCGATGAAGGCGTTGCGCACATAAAGGGGAACGTCCCGCAATGAGACGTTCGTCCGGTTTTCGATGCCGTGCACGCCAGCGACTGCTTCGCCTTCCGCGTCGAAAATGTATAGGGTCTGGCTGGCGGAGGTGATCTTCTCCACATCCAGTTCCGCCATGCCGTAAAGCCCCATCACCCAGACGGCGCCCGCGAGCAGAAACACCGTGCAAAGTATCAGCGCCGCCATCAGCGTCCACTTCAGCGCGCTCTTGAAACGGGTGCGCTTTTTTGCTGCCTTTTTGCCTTTATTGACGCTCAAGTTACACCTCCAAAGGGGCGAAAGCCGCCTTTTAATCATGCCCATCTGCGACTGGTTTTAAGCGGCTGGTCAAAAATGACAAAGAAGGCGCAAAGCAGCCAAAACACGGCGAATGCCGCAAAAGGATTCGACAAATCGGTCGGTGAATGTAATGGATTGCGATACCACGCAAGGAGGACGCAATGAGAGCAGTCTGCAAAAAAAAGGACGACGCGATGATCGTGTCGCTGTCGGGCGAACTGGACCACCACGGCGCACAGGCGATTATGGACAAGCTCAAGGCCTGCGCCGAAGACCAGTCCGTAAAAAAGCTGGTGGTGGACATGTCAAAAGTCACCTTCATGGACAGCTCGGGCATCGGGGCTCTTTTAGGGCGGTACAAGACCATGGTGCAGAAAAAAGGCCAGATGGTGCTGAAGAATCCGAGCGATCAGATATTCAAGCTTTTGCGCATGGCGGGCATAGCCAAGCTGGTAGACATGAACTGAGGGCGGCAGGAGGAGGAAACATGGAAAACTTTATGACCCTGCGCTTTTTGGCGCTGTCGAGGAACGAGAGCTTCGCGCGCGCCGTCGCGAGCGCTTTTTTCGCGCAGCTGGACCCCACGATGGCGGAAATCGCGGACCTTCGCACGGCGGTGAGCGAGGCGGTGACCAACTGCGTGGTGCACGCCTACGGCGAAGAAGCGCCGCAGAACTACGTCACCATGACCATGTACCTTTACGAAAAAGAGGTGAAGGTGGTCATCGAGGACACCGGCCGCGGCATCGAAAACATTGAACTGGCCAGGCAGCCCTTCTTCACCACCGCGAAGGGCGAGGAGCGCTCGGGCATGGGATTTTCCGTGATGGAAACATTTATGGACTCCCTGAACGTCGAATCCGTTTTGGGCAAGGGCACCCGGGTGACCATGACGAAGCGGGTGGGTGAACGGACATGACGAACACGCAAAGCTGGGAAGCCATTTTCCAAAAGTACTCGCTGCTGCCCGAAAAGCCCGAAAGAAAGCTTCAGGACGAGCCGCCAAAAATTCAGACCTGGGTCAGGGTCTACCCCGCCAAGTCCCCGGTCAAGAAGGGATCGAAGCGCCCATGAGCGGCATTCTTCCCCAGGAGGAAGTTGAACGGCTGATCGAACTGGCCCACAAGGGGGACAAGGAAGCCCAGGAAACCCTGGTCAAAGGCAATATCGCGCTGGTCAAGTCCATCGTCGCCAAGTTCATCGGACGGGGCGCCGAGTTCGACGACCTGTACCAGGTGGGCTGCATGGGGCTGGTCAAGGCCATCAACCATTTCGACAGCGCCTTCAACGTGCGCTTTTCCACCTACGCCGTGCCGATGATCGCGGGGGAAATCAAGCGCTATCTGCGGGACGACGGCGCGGTAAAGGTCAGCCGGTCGCTGAAGGAGCTTGCGTCCCGTTCGGCGGCGGCGGCGGAAGCGCTCAAGGCAAAGCTCGGCAGGGAACCGTCCATCGAAGAGGTGGCAAAAGCGGTGGGGGAAAGTCCGGAAGACGTGGCGATGGCGAGGGATGCCTCCCGCGCCTGCGTGTCGCTGCACGAGCCGATGTTCGAGGACGACAGCGCCCTTTTGATTGACCATGTATCCACCGGCGACAGAGAGGACGAGCTCATTGACAGGCTGCTGTTGAAAGAACTCCTGGACACACTGGATCCCCGGGAGCGCCAAATCATCTTCCTTCGCTATTTCAAGGACGAAACCCAGAGTGAAATCGCCAAAAAACTCGGCGTTTCCCAGGTGCAGATCAGCAGGCTGGAAAGCAAGATCATCAGAAAGCTGCGGGAAAAGGCAATCTGAAACGGATTGCCTTTTTCTGTTTGCCGGATA
>JBMNTW010000004.1:0-20154 GCA_050945935.1 Christensenellales bacterium | reverse complement strand
CAAATGGCTAAAGCAAAATTTGAACGCACTAAGCCCCACGTAAACATCGGTACGATCGGCCACGTTGACCATGGCAAGACCACCCTGACCGCTGCGATCACCATGACGCTGAGCCAGTCGGGCAACGCGCAGGCCATGCGTTACGACGAAATCGACAAGGCGCCCGAAGAGAAGGCCCGCGGTATCACGATCAACACTTCCCACGTTGAGTACCAGACCGAAGAGCGCCACTATGCGCACGTTGACTGCCCCGGCCACGCCGACTATGTTAAGAACATGATCACCGGCGCTGCCCAGATGGACGGCGCGATCCTGGTCGTTTCCGCTGCGGACGGCCCCATGCCCCAGACCCGTGAGCACATCCTGCTCGCCCGTCAGGTCGGCGTTCCCTACATCGTTGTGTTCATGAACAAGTGCGACCAGGTTGACGACGACGAACTGCTCGACCTCGTCGAAATGGAAATCCGCGAGCTGCTCAGCGAGTACGATTTCCCCGGCGACGACATTCCCGTGGTCCGCGGTTCCGCTCTGCTCGCCCTCGAAGCGCTGCAGGCCGGCAAGGTCGCGAAGGACAGCGAAGAGTGCAAGTGCATCTTCGAGCTGATGAACGCTGTTGACAACTACATCCCCACCCCCGAGCGCGACGTTGACAAGCCCTTCCTCATGCCCGTGGAAGACGTGTTCACCATCACCGGCCGCGGCACCGTTGCCACCGGTCGTGTTGAGCGCGGCATGCTGAAGCTGCAGGAGACCGTTGAAATCGTCGGTCTGTCCGATGAGAAGCGCTCCACCGTCGTCACCGGCATCGAAATGTTCCGTAAGCTGCTCGACTTCGCCACCACCGGCGACAACGTCGGCGTTCTGCTCCGCGGCGTGCAGAGGACTGACATTGAGCGCGGCCAGGTTCTGGCGAAGCCCGGTTCCATCCAGCCCCACACCCACTTCAACTCTGAGGTGTACGTGCTGACGAAGGAAGAAGGCGGCCGTCATACCCCGTTCTTCAACGGCTATCGTCCGCAGTTCTACTTCCGCACCACCGACGTTACCGGCTCCATCACCCTGCCCGAAGGCGTTGAGATGGTCATGCCCGGCGACAACATTCGCATGGAGATCAAGCTGATCACCCCCATCGCGATCGAAGAAGGTCTGCGCTTCGCTATCCGCGAAGGCGGCAGGACCGTCGGTTCCGGCGTCGTTGCCTCCATCATCAACGACTAAGCGTAACCTGTTGCACCCGCAGGCTAAAAACCTGCGGGTGTTTTTTTGCTGCCTGCCGGCATTTTTATCTATTATTGTAGGAAGGCTGCTTCCTTTGATAGAAAAGAGGGGCGAAGCGCCGCTTCATCAGCCTGCCGGTGCAATGTATTTTCTAAAAAACTCTTTTTGCTGCTCCCTCCATTCCGTCGCGACTCCGCTAAAACCCTTTCGGTTCGCATCAACCGGTATTTCGGGCGGTTCACCGGCAGAAAAACGCGCAATACTTTATATTGAAGTTTATCTGTAAAGTGTGTGCGGAAGTGAC
Organism: Christensenellales bacterium; assembly: GCA_050945935.1. Taxonomy (GTDB): domain Bacteria; phylum Bacillota; class Clostridia; order Christensenellales; family CALWSW01; genus CALNBC01. The sequence goes on along the minus strand of JBMNTW010000004.1, from coordinate 18,632 downwards.
TGTACAAACCCTATGCAAAAGGTTATGATAATTAAAAGTGCTGCGCTCCGGCGGAAGGTATGACTTGGCGCAAAAGGCATAGAAAAACCACACAGCGTGCAAGTAGCCGTTGACATCGAAACGGTTCTTGTGGTATTCTAACAAAGGTCTTCTGCCAGGGGTAGAAGTCCTACTTTTAATTCATCGGTTCGCGGGCTTGCCCGCAGCCGCAGGAGGTCACTGACATGCGCGTCAAAATCACCCTTGCCTGCTCCGAATGCAAGCAGCGCAACTACAACACCATGAAGAACAAGAAGAACGATCCCGACCGCCTCGAGTTCACCAAGTACTGCCGGTTCTGCAAGAAGCACACCGAGCACAAGGAGACCAAGTAATCTCCCATTAAGATAACAAGGGGCAAAGAAATGGCAAACGAAGCAAAACTGGCGAACAAGGTGGACAAGCGCGTCACCAAAAAGAAGGAAAGCCGTCCGAACGTGTTCCTTCGCTTTGGCCGCTTCTGCAAAGACGTGGTTGCAGAACTGAAGCGCGTCACCTGGCCTAGCAAGAAGGATCTGCTCACCTACACGGGAGCTGTCATCGTCTTTATCATCCTGTCCTCTGCGCTCATCGGCGTGCTGGATATGGTGTTCGGCGAAGGCATGCGCCTGCTGGTCAAGTAAGAAACGATGTCAGATATTCGCGACGGGATTCCCCGCTGGTATGTCGTCCATACGCGTACGGGCTACGAGAACAAGGTCAAGACCGACCTTGAAAAAACCGTAGAAAACCGTAACATGCAGGACCGCATACTTGAGATTAAAATTCCAACTGAAGAGGTCATCGAGACCAAAGAGGACGGCAAGAAAAGGGTCGTTCAGCGGAAGCTTTACCCTTGCTACATCATGGTCAAGATGATTATGGACAACGAGTCCTGGTATGTTGTCAGGAACGCCAGCGGAGTCACCGGCTTCGTTGGCCCGGGAACAGACCCTGTTCCCCTTACGGATGAAGAAGTCGCCATCATGGGAGTGGAGAAGGTCTCCATCAAGCTGGACGTCGCCGTGGGCGACACTGTCCGCATCACCAATGGCCTTTTTGACAACTTCACCGGCGTTGTCAGCGCGATTGACGAGGAAAATCAGACTCTGACCGTACTGATCAACATGATGGGCAAGGACACGCCCACCACAGTGGATTTCGCCCACGTCAAAAAGATTTAAGGAAACGCTTGGTATCCGGAACAATAAGCGCCGCAGTCGCTGTTTTTCCGGTTGCTATAGTGGGAGGAGGGCGCCATCATTTAACGCTGCCATCCATCGGGATGACGGCGCACAGGCGCGAACCTCCGCCATCACCACACTTTAATCGGAGGTATAACTGCAATGGCAAAGAAAGTTACTGGTTTTGTCAAGCTCCAGATCCCGGCCGGCAAAGCGACGCCCGCGCCGCCCGTAGGTCCCGCCCTCGGTCAGCACGGCGTGAACATCATGGGCTTCTGCAAGGAGTTCAATGAGCGCACCGCCAAGCAGGCCGGCCTGATTATCCCCGTGGTCATCACGGTGTATCAGGACCGTTCCTTCACGTTCATCACCAAGACCCCGCCGGCAGCTGTCCTGATCAAGAAGGCCTGCGGCATCGAGTCCGGCTCCGGCCGCCCGAACCGCGACAAGGTCGCCAAGATTACCAAGGACCAGCTGCGTGAGATCGCCACCACCAAGATGCCCGACCTGAACGCCGCCAGCATCGAAGCCGCCATGAGCATGGTCACCGGCACCGCTCGTTCCATGGGCGTTGTGGTTGTCGACTAACAGGGTCAGTCTCAATCAGTGGGAGGAAGGAACAGTCCTGCCGCTACTACCACAGGGAGGTAAATTTCAATGAAGCATGGCAAGAAGTATATCGAGAGCGCAAAGCTCGTCGACCGTACGAAGCTCTACGATCCGGAAGAGGCGATTGAGCTGGTCCAGAAGACCGCTACCGCCAAGTTTGACGAAACCGTCGAGCTGCACGTCCGCCTGGGCGTAGATCCCCGTCACGCTGACCAGCAGGTCCGCGGCGCAGTGGTCCTGCCCCATGGAACGGGCAAAACCCCCCGCGTCCTCGTCATCTGCAAGGCTGACAAGTTCAAGGATGCCGAAGAAGCCGGCGCCGATTTCGTCGGCGGCGAAGAGATGATCCAGAAGATCCAGACGGAAAACTGGTTCGGGTTCGACGTTGTCGTCGCCACCCCGGACATGATGGGCGTCGTCGGCCGCATCGGCCGCGTGCTCGGTCCCAAGGGCCTCATGCCGAACCCCAAGTCCGGCACCGTCACCATGGACATTGCCAAGGCCGTCAAGGAGATTAAGTCCGGTAAGGTCGAGTACCGCGTCGACAAGACCGCCATCGTGCACGTTCCCGTCGGCAAGAAGAGCTTCGGTACCGAAAAGCTCTCCGAAAACATCCGCACGCTGATGGAAGCGGTCATCAAGGCGAAGCCCGCCACCGCCAAGGGCACCTATCTCAAGAGCGTGGTCATCACCTCTACCATGGGCCCTGGCATCAAAGTCAACCCCCTCAAGTTCTAAGGCTTGACAAGCGTTAACCGCTTGTATTATACTAACCTTTGTGAACTTCATAGTTGCCACAGACAGCAGGTGCCGTATGGCTTAAACCCTTCGGGGATGCCCGCCGAGGCGAAACATTTCCACCGTATTTCGGTGTGATCTTGCGCGCATTCGGCCCCTGCCATAACGGACAGGGGCTTTTCCTTGTCTTCTGTGAATCAATCGCATTCGCAAGGAGGTGAAATCATGGCAAACCAGACTATCATCGCGGCAAAGGCTGCTCAGGTGGATCAGATTGAAAAGAAGATCTCCGCTGCCCAGAGCGTGGTTCTGATCGATTACCGCGGCTACACCGTGGAACAGGACACCGAGCTGCGCAACAACTTCCGCAAGGCCGGCGTTGAGTATGCCGTCATCAAGAACGGTATCCTGGAGCGCGCCGCCGAAAAGGCCGGTATCGACGCTTCCGTCAACGAGTACTTCAAGGGACCCACCGCCGTAGCCTTTGGCACCAACGACGCCGTCGCCCCCGCTAAGATCATCAAGGAATTCATTAAGAAGACCAAGAAGGGCGCTATCAAGGGCGGTATCGTCAACGGTAAAGTCCAGAACGCCGCCGGTATTGACGCGCTGGCCGAGCTCCCGCCCAGGGAAGTTCTCATCGCCCGCATCCTCGGCAGCATGAACGCTCCCATCACCAAACTGGCCGTCGCCCTCAACGCCATCAAAGAAAAGATGGAATCCGGCGAATCTGCCGCAGAATAAGTCCCTGACCGGACGAACCAACATTTTATTCGGAGGATTATCATGAACAAGGAACAGTTTATCGAAGCCATTAAAGGCATGACTGTCCTCGAGCTGGCCGATCTGGTCAAGGCTCTTGAGGATGAGTTTGGCGTATCCGCTGCCGCTCCCGTGGGCGCTGTCGTCATGGGCGGCGCTGCTGCCGCTCCCGCTGAGGAAGAAGTTGAGAAGACCGAGTTCGACGTCATTCTGAAGAACGTCGGTTCCGACAAGATCAAGGTCATCAAGGTCGTCCGCGAAGTGACCGGCCTGGGCCTGAAGGAAGCCAAGGAAGTCGTCGACAACGCTCCCAAGGCTCTCAAGGAAGGCATCTCCAAGGAAGACGCCGAGAAGATCGCCGAGTCTTTCAAGGCCGTCGGCGCGGAAGTCGAAATCAAGTAAATTCCTTTGGGAAAAGGTGCGGGGCCGCAGTGCCCCGCTTTCCTTTTTCTTGCACCTTGCTTTTGCAAGGGTTGCAATACCCGTCCCATCTTTGATATAATAGCCTTCGGCAATGTGCCCGTAGCTCAGTTGGATAGAGTATCAGATTCCGACTCTGAAGGTCGCAGGTTCGACTCCTGTCGGGCACGCCATGGAAGAACTCATATGGGTTCTTCTTTTTTTTCGCATAGGGAAACGGTCGCCATGCCTTTAAGATTGACAGAGAGAACTGAAACCCTGCTGCGTTTTCTCTTGCCACAGGTGGGAAGTACCAATATAATAAATAAAAAATGTTCTTAAGCGGAAAGTAACTCGGTCAGCCGTTGAAACATTAGGTACATGTCGGGGGGAATCATGAATGATAACTTCTTTTTGGAAGATCTGTTGCACTCCCTTCGGGAAAGCACGACAACAGAGCGCTATTGGCCCCTGATTCCATATCGGTAAAAGCTGCTTTCTTTCCTGAAGGAGCAGAAGTTAAATTTTCGGGACGAAGTCACCGATTCCGGTCTGCCTTTGCTGCACGAGAGATTCGGCGCAGAAATAACCGGCCTTTTTACACGGTATCTTCACCTATATGATTTTAAGAAAGAGAAACTTCGGGAAATCAGGCAGTATCAAGGAACTGAAAGGTACGATCCCCTTGCGGGGCTGCTCCGGCTTCCCGGCGTGCGCATTCTGCGTGCAGAGCTCTATTACAATAGCGGCGTGACACTTGAAATCCTTGCAGAAAAGCCGACAGATGAGATTCGGACTATGGTACGCGATTATATCGAACGCGAAGGGCGAAGAGAAATCGTTCCCCTTTCCAAAGAGGTAAACTGTCACAAAGAAGTGGCAAAAATGATTCTTCACGCGGCCCGTGCCAGTCATTAACTTTGAAGGCAGTAAATCAGTTTGATGATGAAAACCAAAAGCCCGTTTAACGGGCTTTTCCCATATCCTTCCATAGATTATTTTGTCAGAATCCATTCCCACAGGAGAAATCCGGAAGTATAATGTATGCACAATCAAAAGAACGGGGTATCGTCGTGGAGCATCCTTTCAGCTACTTCCTCGAAGCCATTCCAAAAGATATGTATTACAGGACCAAGTCCCACATCTGCAGCTTCGTGGCGATTTTTGAGCCGGACGAATACAAGCTGGGCGAGGTCATCTGCGTGGATGACTATCATTTCCTGCTGTTCTTTTCTGAGTCCCCCGCCATGACGGTGGCAGGCAGGGAATACAAGCTGAAAAAAGGCGATCTTCTGGTCATCCGCCCCTGGGAAGAGGTTTTCGGCTACCCCAGTGAAAAAAAGTACGGAAAGTACATCAACATCTCCATCAAAAAGGATTTTTTTGAAAGAACAGCCGCTCAAACGGCGGGCGGGGAGCCTTTTTCGTTCAAGCAGATGCAGGGGAGGTACAGCGCGCAGCTACTTGACATTGTGGGCAACTTCCAGCGAGAAATCATGGACTACGGGCAGGCGTATCCCTTGATGCTCGAAAGCATCTGCACCCAGCTGGTGTTCCAGCTCATCCGCGACCTGCACAGCAAAGCCCACGCCAGCAAAGCCGGCAAGGAGAATCAGTACATCCGCGCAGCCATTGAGCTGATGGAAAAGCACTACAACTCCAACATCAGCATCAACGACATCTGCCGCCTCATCTACTTAAGTCCCTGCCACTTCAAACGCGTGTTCAAAGAACACACCGGTCAGTCCCCCTATCAGTACCTGATGCGCATCCGCATTGAAAAATCAAAAGAGCTGTTAAAGAGTACGGACGACTCCGTAGAAGAAGTAGCGCGCCGGTGCGGCTTTGTGAACTCCGGCCATTTTGCGACGGTGTTCAAGCGCCATTTCAACCTGTCGCCTACGGAGTTTAGGAAAGTCCGCCAAACAAGTGCCCAGTTCGACACTTTTTGAAACATCGAGGATTCTTTTGCAAATACCCGCTACCGGGCAGGATGGTAACATATTCTTGGAAGGGAAGGCTTTTCTTTCCGGACAAGGGACCGAACGGGAGAAATACCCGTTTTGTTGCATCCGCAGCCCGGTTTTGCCGTTTCTGTAAACCCTTCCGGCGTCTCATTTCAAATGAAAAAGCGGGATTAAACGAATCAGCCAATCTGAACTGGAGAAGGGTGCTTACAATGAAAAAATGGATTGCATGGACCTGTGTTTTAGCGTTTTTCGTAGCCCTGATTGCCGTTTCCGGCTGCTCGCCAAGTAAGGACGGGGGTGGCGGCAGCGCTTCCGGCGGCGGCAAGGCAAATACGCCCGCCAATGCGGATACGCCCGCCAACGCGGACATTCCGCCCCGGCAGAATGAACTTCTGGCGCGCAACTGGGTGCTGCTCGTGGATCAGACCATCCCCGTTGACAAGGACGGCCTGTCGGTGGAATACACGCTGGTCCTTATCGCGCAGAAGGCCGGCGGAACGGATGTTTACGGCACCTATGAAGGCGCGGCGTACATCGCCAGCAAGCTGGACGCTTCCAACCTTTCCAACCAGTACTTTGACGTTACCGGCGGGTTTGACATGCAGGCCTTCGCCAACAATCTGACTTTCGAGGTCGTCCCGTACGACATTCACGAGTACACACAGTACGGCCTGGCGGAAGGGGAGCCGCCCGTGGCGCCCCTTGTGAAGTATGAGTCCATGGCGCTGCTTTCGCCGGAGATGGCGGGCGGCGGAGAGCTCAACCCCTACGTCTTTGGAGATAACGTCACCGCCGGTTATTACGATACCGTTTCCGGCACCGCGCCCATCCCGATGAAGGTCACCATCAACTCGGGCAAGGTGGAGGTGACCGTTCCGTCCTTAGGTTATCAGACCTTCAGGGGAACGCTGCTCGGGGAACCGAACGACAGCACCTTCCAGGCAGGGCTGGCCAGGATCGACGACCTGATCGAGGAAAGCAAGTCTGCGCAAGACCCGTCCGGCGGCAATAACGCGCAGGGCGGAGGTTCCCGGGGCGGCACATCCGAAGGCGGCGGGATGGAAAGCATTTCTGACATTATGGGCACCATGGGCACCAATCTGCCGCTTCCGGATTCCTTCCCGAAAGAGGATTTTCCCCTGGCCAGCGACGCGAACATCATCAACGTGTATGACAATCAGGACCGCAAAATTGTCCGCGTCATGTACGGAACCAACATCGCCTTTGATGATATCCTCGCGCTTTATGCCGACCTTATCGATGCTTTGGGCACGCAGTACGAAGTTGACGGCGGCGTGCTGTACATCGGCTCCACCGGCAAGTATCAAACCGTTACCTTTATGGTCATGGAAGACGCGTCCAAGATGTTCAAGTACATGGTCTCGCTGGAGTTTATGAAAAAGTAAATCTTGATTCAGGAAAACCTGCCGCCGCCTGATGGCGCGGCGGGTTTTTTTGCAAAGAATGCCGGAAAACATGCTCCCCGTGAAGGGGATACGGTCTCGATACGAAAATGCAGACACATTATTTCAGTAAGACGTAACCGAATGAGCAGTAGAAAGGGATAACTATTTGCATTCTTCGTGCATTTTTTGCTGTTCTCATGGTGGACATTTGGGTCTCGATTCGTTATAATACTTTGGGACTACCTAATACCACTTATCACCAGATGGAGGCTATCATGATTGATTTCACTAAGATGACCAAATGGGACCTTGGCAAGTGCTTCGACTATGCCATCCTGCCGAAAGACACCACCGAAGAAGTGATCAGGCGTGAGTGCAAAGTCGCTATCAAGTACAACTGCAGGGCTTTCTGCTTCTCGTCTTCTTACTGGACTCCCATTGTGAAGGAAGAGCTGGAAGGAACCGACATTCAGGTTGGCGCCGCCATCGGCTTCCCCTTCGGCCAGCAGTCCAACGCCGTTAAGTGCTTCGAAACCGAAGAAGCCGTTCGTCTGGGCGCAACCGTTCTGGACAACGTTATGAACGTCGGCGACCTGAAGGACAAGAAGTATGACAAGGTTCTGCAGGACTTCAAGGATTATGTGAAGGCTGCGCAGGGCGTCGAGACCAAGATGATCCTCGACACCGCTTTCCTGACCGACGACGAAATCAGGATCGCCTGCGAACTGATCGCCGAAGCGGGCATTGACTGGGCGAAGTCTGCCTCCGGCCAGTTTGAAGGTCCCACCCTTGAGCATGTGCTCATCATGGTGGAAACCCTCAAGGGCACCAAGACCCGTGTTAAGGTTTCCGGCGTGAAGTATCCCCGTCCCCAGAACGCTTACACGTTCCTGCTGGCGGGCGCCGAACTCATCGGCAGCCGTTCCGCACCCCAGATCATCGATTCTCTGGACACCATGCGCAAGATCGGCATGATCCCCGAATACAAAGGCTAAGTCCCAAAGCACAAACCGCCCTGCAGCAAATTGCGGGGCGGTTTTTCATTTTCGATAAAATTTAGATAAAAATTCGGTCACATCGCGGAAAATTTCCAGATTTTCCTTTACGAATGCGTCTGAAGGGGATACAATGGGTCTCGTGAGAAACCGTATACAAATGAAACAGAATTATTATAACAGGGGGACGCTATGGTCAGGCGCACGGGGAAGGAAACAGACGTTTACGAGCAGATTTACGACAACATCGCCAAAGAGTACGGGGTGTTGCCGAACGAACTGAAAAAAGAAATGCAGGAAACCATCGACGCATCCTGGAACAACGAAGACGAGGAAGTCACAAGAACCCAGAAAAGTCTTTTTCCGAACGGAAAACCAACGGTGGAGGAGTTCATCAAAACCATTGCACTGGTGATCTCTCTCGACGCAGCGGCAGAGCAAAAAGGCTGAAGACTGAACATTGCTGCATAAGCAGTTTAAAAAGCTGGCACCGGAACGACGCGCACCACGCGAAGGCACACCGGTGCCTGCTTGTATGAAAAGGACCGGTTTTGTAAGAATGAAACGCAGACCGCATAAAAAAACCGGTTTTGCAGAACAATCAGCTTTGCCCGTTCAGTAAAAGAAACGAATCCACGGTCACGATGCGCACCACGGACGGAGAATCCGAAGAAGCAGGCACGAGTGAAGAGGTGAAACATGAGCAGATACGATGCGTTGAACCGCGAACTGAGCAAAGCCGCAATCAACGGCGAACTGGACGAAAAACGTAAGGAACTGGAAAGCAAAGACTCCAGCCTGGCGGAAGCTTTGATGAATCCCCGGTCCACGGTGGTCCGCGTCGGCGACTGCAGCTGCCCCGAAGGGGACAGCGCGTGCGAAGCGGCATGCCTTTTTGATGCCATCCAGCGGGACGAGCACAACAACATCGTCATCACCGCCAACTGCACGGGCTGCGGCGAATGCCTGAAAGCCTGTTCGGAGGAGAACCTTTCCGGCAGGAAGGACTCCATCGCCGTAATCAATCTGCTGAAAGACAGAAAAGCACCGGTATACGCCATGATTGCGCCGGCTTTTTCCGGCCAGTTCAGCAGGGAGGTTACCTCCGGCAGGCTCCGCAGCGCGTTCAAGTACATGGGATTTTACGGCATGATTGAAGTGGCACTGTTTGCAGATATCCTGACGCTGAAAGAGGCGCTGGAGTTCGACCGCGCCATCCGCACCGACGACGACTTCCTGCTCACCAGCTGCTGCTGTCCCCTTTGGGTGGCGCTGATTAAAAAGTCCTACAAGTCCATGATTCCCCACGTTCCGCCTTCGGTGTTCCCCATGGTGGCATGCGGAAGAAGCATCAAGCGCATGCACCCGGAAGCGAAAACCGTGTTCATCGGACCCTGCCTTGCCAAAAAGGCGGAAGCCAAAGAGCCGGATATCGCCGACGCCGTGGACATCGTTCTCACTTTTGAAGAAATCGCTGAACTCTTTGAGCTGATGGGCATCAACCCTGCGGACTTCGAAGAGGACCAGAGCGACCACTCCTCCAGAGCGGGAAGGATTTACGCCCGTACCGCCGGCGTGAGCGAAGCGGTGCAGACCACGCTGGACCGCCTGCGCCCGGGCAGAAGAATCACCCTGCGTTCCAGGCAGGCGGACGGCGTCGCAAACTGCAAAGCGCTGTTAAAAGAGATTTCGGAAGGCAGCGTGAACGCCAATTTCATCGAAGGCATGGGGTGTGTGGGCGGCTGCGTGGGTGGGCCCAAGTCCCTGATCGACCGGGAGAGCGCGAGGGTCGCTGTCAACGAGTATGGCGATACCTCCCGCATCAAAACCCCGGCGGACAATCCCTATGTGTTGGAGCTGCTGCGCCGTCTGGGCTATGAAACCGTAGAAACCCTGCTGGACAGAGACAGCATTTACACCAGAAACTTTTAATCTTTATAAACCCCAAAGAGTCCCATAGAATCCCAAAGAACTGCGGTGCGGCTTCTTTGGGATTTTTCATCGGGTCATATCTTTTTAGAGCCGCATGGAGGTTTCACGTCACAGTTTTCTGCCGTCTGCCATGTACCGCATGAATTAACAATGTTCAGACAATTCCCGCGTCATATACCAACAAGAAAAAGCCTGATGGTAGACAGAAACAATGCGTTATGATATAACATAGGCAAATTGCATTTGATTTTTGTGTAATAAGAACTGAACTGTCCTGTTTATTGTACGCATTCAACTCTGACGGCATAAAGAACGTGTCATCATGATGGAAAGGCAGCATCATGCGCATCTCTGATCGACTGGAACACCTGTACAACGGCGGATTTCCGGGCAGAGCGTTTGCCGACAACCGGTCCGCCATCGCGGGCATCAATCTGAGAACCGCGAAACTGCTTTCGGCGTTTTCAACCGGCCTGTTTTTTGTTCTGGCTGCCGCTTCGCTGGCATTCCGGGAGATCAGCGGGTTGTTTTGGGTGTATGTACTGGCGATGATGTTCGTGCTCGCCCTTTTGATTATCGTGCTTCTGTACGCTCCCAAACACACCAAAAGCGCGTTGATCGTCATGTATCTTGGCGTTTCGGCGACAGCATTGAGCGCCATCGCCATGGGTACGATTCTCGGCCCTGACGACTGTTCTGCGGCGTTCATCGGCGTCATCGCCGCGCTGCCTGCCCAGATTCTGGATAAGCCCGGCAGGGTGGCGTTGCTGAGCATGGTGTTGACCGCGCTGTTTTGCGTGAGTTCCTGGCTGTTCAAGGCGCGCAGCATTGCGCTGATCGACTGCATCAACGCCATAACCATGTGCTGCATCGGCATCGGCATCGCGTATCACAACATCAAAACCAGAATGACCAGCATCATCAGCAAGGCGCAGCTTCAATGGAACGAGTCCCGCTACAAGGCCATCCTCAACGCGTCCCAGGACATTGTGTTTGAACTCGACCCCGTCACCAGGTCCTTCTATGTCGGAGAGCGCGGCAACGGGTACTTCGGAGACAGCATGACGTTTGACAGTTTCGTCAACGCCGACCATGTCTACTATCAGGACAGGGACCGTTACTTCCGCATACTGAACAACGTCATTGAAAACGGAGAAAACACAGAGGGCGAAATCCGCCTGGTGGACAGGGACGGCAAAGCGGTGTGGTTTGCCATGCACATCACCAGACTGATGGGTTCGGACGGACGGAAAAAGCGCATCGTGGGCAGGCTTACGAACATCGACTCGCAAAAGCACAAGGAGGAAATCCTGAAGAAAAAGTCCCAGATTGACGAAATGACCGGCCTTTTCAACCGCGCCGCCACGGAGGAGAACATCGTCCGCGGACTTCAGTTTTGCGGAAACGGCTGCGCCCTGCTTGTGGCGGACATGGACAATCTGAAGGAAATCAACGACAACCTGGGCCACGCGGAAGGGGACGAGGCCATCAAACACGTTGCCGGTCTGCTGAAGAAGTACTTCAGCGCCGAGGGCGACATTGTGGGACGCACCGGCGGAGACGAATTCATGATGTTTTACAGCAGTTCCGAAAGCGGTGAAAGCCTGGCGAACATTTTAAGCCGGCTGTTCTTCGAACTCAACTCCCTTCGCATCGGCGAAAACAGCGACTGGAAAATCAGCGTCAGCGTAGGCGTTGCCACGTGTTCGGAAAACTGCAAATGCTTCCAGAGGCTGTACCGCATGGCGGACACGGCGCTGTACCGCGTCAAGAAGTTCCGGAAAAACGGCTACGCTTTTTACGATCCGTCCATGGACGAAGCCCTGGCGCTCAACGGGCTTTGAGCGGAATATAAGCCGGTTCTATGAAACATCAGTTTTTCACAAAGCGCCTTTCGGGGCGCTTTTTTTCAGGTTCATCCTGTTATGGTTTTAGGATATTTTTGCATGTTCGCTTGAACGCGTATGGAAGAGATGGTAAAATAATCAGGCACTATATATTGCGATTCGTTTCCGAAAAACGTACTATATGTGCCGCTATTATCAAATTACAAAAGATGTGAGAGGACAGTATCGACATGGCTAACCTGTCGCCGAATGCAATAAAAGTACTTGAACGCCGCTACTTTTCCAAGGACGAACACGGCAACCTGACCGAGGACGCGGAAGGGATGTTCCGCCGTGTGGCAAAAAGCATTGCCGCGGCGGAAGCAAAGTTCGACCCCAACGCAGACGTGCAGAAGTGGGAGGATGCGTTCTACTCGTTGATGGACGAGCTGAAGTTCATGCCCAACTCCCCCACGCTGATGAACGCCGGAAGGCCCCTGGGCCAGCTTTCCGCCTGCTTTGTGCTGCCCGTGGGCGACTCCATGGAGGAAATCTTCGATTCCGTGAAGAACGCGGCGCTGATTCACAAGTCCGGCGGCGGAACGGGTTTTTCCTTCTCCCGCCTGCGCCCGGAAGGGTCGGCTGTGCGCTCCACCGGCGGCGTGGCCAGCGGCCCCGTCAGCTTCATGCGCGTGTTCAATTCCGCCACGGAAGCCGTCAAGCAGGGCGGCACCCGCCGGGGCGCGAACATGGGCATTCTGCGCGTGGACCATCCGGATATTTTGAAGTTTATCGATTGCAAGAGGGACAATGCGGACTTCACCAACTTCAACATCAGCGTTGGACTGACCGAATCCTTCATGGCCGCCGTGAAGGCAGGCGGAGAATATGAGCTGTTCGAGCCGCGCACCAAGGAACCTGTGGGCGGGCTGAACGCTGCGGAAGTGTTCGCCAAACTGGTGGATTCCGCCTGGCGCAACGGCGAGCCCGGCATCATCTTCCTGGACCGCATCAACAGGGACAATCCCGTTCCCCATCTGGGCGAGGTGGAGTCCACCAACCCCTGCGGCGAGCAGCCGCTGCTCCCCTATGAGTCCTGCAACCTCGGTTCCATCAACCTCAACGCGGTGGTGAGGATGAAGGACGGCCACGCAGAGGTGGATTACGACGAACTGGGCAGGATTGTAGACCTTGCCGTCCGGTTTTTGGATGACGTGATCGAGGTCAACAAGTACCCCCTGCCCGAAATCGAGGAAATGACCCTGCTGACCAGAAAGATCGGCCTGGGCGTCATGGGCTTTGCGGATATGCTGTTCAAGCTGGGCATTCCCTATGACTCGCCCCAGGGCGTCGCCCTGGCGGAACGGGTGATGGGCTTCATCCAGGCGCGGTCCCGCAGAATGTCCAAACAGCTCGCAAAGGAGCGCGGCGTGTTCCCCGCCTGGGAAGGCAGCGTCTGGGGAAAACGCGGCGAACCCATGCGAAACGCCACCACCACCACGATTGCCCCCACGGGCTCCATCTCCATTATCTGCGGCGCGTCCAGCGGCATCGAGCCCTTGTTCGCCATCAGCTTTGTGCGTAACGTCATGGATGACGACGAACTTCCTGAAGTCAACCCCGTGTTCGAACAGGCGGCAAAGGATGCGGGCATCTATTCCCCCGAACTGATGCGAAAAATCGCCCGCGAAGGTACCCTGAAGCACCTAAGCGAGATTCCCGAAAGCATCCGCCGGGTCTTCGTCACCGCGCACGACATCAGCCCCGCCGCCCATATTGACATGCAGGCCGCATTCCAGCGGTATACGGACAATGCGGTATCCAAAACCGTCAACTTCGTCAACGGCGCCACGCCGGAGGATGTGCGCGTAGCCTTCATGCTCGCCTACGAGTCGGGCTGCAAGGGCGTTACGATTTACCGGGACGGCAGCCGCGATTCCCAGGTGCTGAACATCGGCGCGGTAAACCGTAAGGATGAACCCCAAGAAGCTTCCGAGGCGCCCCGGCACATTGTGCCCCGGGAACGCCCCGCCGTCACCAGGGGCATCACCGAAAAAATCCGCATCGGCTGCGGGAACCTGTACGTCACCGTGAATTACGACGATCAGGGCATCTGCGAAGTGTTCGCGAACCTCGGCCGCGCCGGCGGCTGCCCGTCCCAGTCTGAAGCGGCGAGCAGGCTGATTTCCATCGCCCTCCGCTCGGGGGTGGAGGTGGACGAGATCATCGGCCAGTTGAAGGGCATCCGCTGCCATTCCACCCTGCGCCAGATGCGCGAAAAGGGACTGACCGTGCTTTCCTGCCCGGACGCCATCGGCAAAGTCATCGAAAAGGTTGCCAAAGAGCAGAACTTCGGCACTTACGGCAGCAATAATAAGAAAAAAGACTCCAAACCGGAGCAAAAGGCCATGGAGGTGGCATTGATCGACCTTCCGGACGGGCCGGCGTGCAGCGTGATGGAAACGCTGTATAACGACCCGAAGCTCAACGGCGAATGCCCTGAATGCGGCGCACGCATGGAACACGAGGGAGGCTGCGTCGTCTGCAGGAGCTGCGGATACAGCAAGTGCGGTTGATTCCAATTACATAGGAGGAATGCGAATGAAGCAAAACGTCCCCGTTATTACCGGGCAGCTCAGGAAGCACATGATTATCGTGCCGCCGGAAATCGAACAGGTCAGCGGCATCTGCATCTTCGGCAAGCTCATCAAGTCCCTGGTCTTCACGACGGACGTGGCCATCATCCGCAACATCAACGCGGATGCGGTGATTGCCGTCTATCCCTTCACGCCCCAGCCCGCCATTACCCACTCCATCATGATGGCGGCAGAAATGCCGGTGTTCTGCGGTGTGGGCGGCGGCACCACCAAGGGCAAAAGGGTGATCAACCTCGCCAGGGACGCGGAGTTTCAGGGCGCCATCGGCGTGGTGGTGAACGCGCCCACGCCCAATGAAACGCTGTCCAGGCTTTCCGAAGTGGTGGACATTCCCATCGTTATCACCGTCGTTTCCGAGTATACGGACATTGCGGCCAGGCTGAAAGCCGGGGCGTCCATTCTCAACGTCTCCGGCGCGGCAAGAACGCCGTACATCGTCGAATCCATTCGCAAAAAGTTCCCGGACGTTCCCATCATCGCCACCGGCGGTTCCACGCCGGAATCCATCCGGCGCACCATCGAAGCAGGGGCGAACGCCATCACCTACACGCCGCCCACCACGGCGGAGCTGTTCAGGGAGATGATGATCCGCTACCGCGAAGACTGCGAGGAGGAACACAGGGATATCCTCAGCAAGCCGGACCTTTAATTCGATTTCGCATTCGTTTGTCCTTTCGTTAGTTCATTCGCCGGGCGCATCTGCCCGGCTTTTTTTATCTTTTTCTTATCGACTTGGAATGAATTTTAGCAGCTGGAAGCGGCTTTGCTTGGGATAAAAATCACGATTCCGCAGGTTTTCGACCTGCTTTTTACGCTTCCGAAGGGGGCGGAACACAGCCTCCGTCGGCTTTTCACGGTTTTTTTGGTTTACAGAACTCCTTTGGACTGTTATTATAGTAAAGGCGCATTGTAGACATGAGAATGTTTATGTGGCGCATGTCATGTCAAGAAATATTCGTATTCAATTCAGCATAATCAACAGGGGGAATCCAGCATATGAAGACCTACTCAACCAAGCAAATCCGCAATGTGGGCATGATCGGCCACGGCGGCGAGGGCAAAACCACCCTTACCGAGGCCATGCTGTTCATTTCCGGCGCCGTTAGCCGCATGGGCAGCGTGGACAATGGTACCGCCACCACTGACTATGACCCTGAAGAAACCAAACGCCATATTTCCATCGGTGCCGCGCTTGCGCCCATCGAATGGAACAACCATAAAATCAACGTGATCGACGCGCCCGGGTATTTCGACTTCGAAGGCGAGGTTTTGAGCACGCTTTCCGTCGCGGACGCTGCCATCATCGTCGTGGGCGCGGTTTCCGGGGTTACCGTCGGCGCCGAAAAAGCCTTCAAGCTTTGCAAGGACAGGGAACTCCCCCGTGCTTTTGTCGTCAACAGGATGGACACCGAAAACGCCAACTTCGAAAAGGTGTTCGAAGCGCTGCGCGAGCAGTTCGGCCCCTCGGTGGTTCCGCTCCAGCTCCCCATCATGAAGGGGGACAAGTTCGCCGGCTATGTGGACATTGCATCCCAGGAAGCCGTCGAATTTGATGCCAAGCAGAACAAGGTCGTTCCCATCCCCGCGGATCTTGAAACCGAGGTGGACCATTACCGTTCCATCCTGGTGGAAACTGCTGCCGAAAGCTCTGAAGAGCTGATGGAAAAGTTCTTTGAAGGTGAGGAGTTCACCCTTGATGAGCTCACCGCCGGCATCCGCATGGGCATCCTCAACGGCTCTTTGACCCCGGTGTTCTGCGCCGCGGCAGTGCCCCAGCTCGGCGTTGCCCGCCTGATGGACAGCATCGTCCGCTTCTTCCCCGCTCCGGACGAGGCTCCCGCGAAAGTCGGCATCAACCCGAAGGACAATTCCGAAGTCAAGCGCACCTGCTCGGTGGACGAACCCTTCGCCGCCCAGGTGTTCAAGACCATTACCGACGCCTTCGTGGGCAAGATCTCGCTGTTCAAGGTGTATTCCGGCAAGCTGAGGGTGGATACGCCTCTCTACAACACCGCTTCCGAAAAGAACGAAAAAATCGGCGGCGTGCTGTACATGCTCGGCAAGAAGACATCCAACATCGACGAGATCGTCGCGGGTGATATTGGCGCCGTCGCGAAGCTGCAGTTCACCGCCACCGGTGACACGCTCTGCGACCCCAGCAACCCCGTGGTGTTCCAGCGCGTCGAGTTCGCGCCGCCTGCCATCTCCATGGCTGTTTCCGCCAAGAAGCGCGGCGAGGAAGACAAGGTCTTCGGCGGCCTGTACAAGCTGCTCGAAGAAGACGGCACCTTCAAGGTGGAAAAGAACGCCGAAACCGGCGACATGCTGCTCTCCGGCGTGGGCGAAATGCATTTGGACGTTATCTGCGCCAAGCTGAAGAATAAGTTCAACGTAGAAGCGGAACTCACCGATCCCAAGGTGCCCTATCGCGAGACCATCAAGAAGGCCGCGAAGGCCCAGGGCCGTCACAAGAAGCAGTCCGGCGGCCACGGCCAGTTCGGTGACGTCTGGGTCGAGTTCGAGCCGATTTACGACGGTTCCGCGGAATTCGAGTTTGTGGATAAGATCGTCGGCGGCGTCGTTCCCAGGAACTTCATCCCCGCCGTTGAAAAGGGCCTGCGCGAAGCCATGAACCGCGGCGTTCTGGCGGGCTACCCGATGATCAACGTCCGCTGCACCCTGTACGATGGCTCCTATCACGCCGTTGACTCCAACGAAATGGCATTCCGTACCGCGGCGAGGCTCGCGTACAAGAAGGGCTGCGGCGACGCCCAGCCCACCCTGCTCGAGCCGATCTACAGCTACAGGGTCGTCGTTCCCGACGATTACATGGGCGATATCATCGGCGACCTCAACCGCCGCCGCGGCCGCATCCTGGGCATGAACCCCCTGGGCGGCGGTCTGCAGGAAGTCGTTGCAGAAGTGCCGTACGCCGAAATGTTCAAGTACGCCACCGACCTTCGCTCCATGACCCAGGGCAGGGGCGCCTTCACCTGCAACTTCGAACGCTACGATGAGGTTCCCGGCAACATCGCCCAGAAGATCATCGAAAAGGCCAAGAAGGACGAGGACGAGGACGAGGATTAATCCCAACCCGGCTCTGCCGAAACCTAAGCTCCATCAAAGGCGCGCAAAAGTACTTTGCGCGCCTTTTTCGTTGCTGAATATACTGGACTGTATATGTGTTTTTGAAAGTTTGCGATGATAAAACTGCAAAATGGAATGCATAAATTGCCGTCATATGTTATAATCCTGCTATTGCATAGTATTGTGGAGGTTTGAGATGCCCTCGATCAGGATTCCCTGTTCCACCGCCAACATGGGCGCCGGGTTTGACAGCATCGGCATGGCCCTTTCCCTGTATAACGAAATTGAGTTTGAGGTCTGCGAAAAAGGCCTGGAGATTGACGTGGGTGACAACCAGGGCTTCTTCATCGCCAACGACGAGCGCAACCTCGTTTACCGCTCCATCAAGCGCGCGCTGGAGGAAACCGGCGTCCCCATGCCGGGACTGCGCATCAAGCAGACCAACCGCATCCCCCAGACCAGGGGCTTAGGGTCGAGTTCCGCCTGCGTGGTGGGCGGCATCATCGCCGCAAACATCATCAGCGACGCGGCGCTTTCCACGGACGAGATGATCTCCATCGCCGCGGAAATCGAAGGCCATCCGGACAATATCCTGCCCACCTTCATCGGGGGCATGACGGCGGGTGCTATCGTCAACGGCAGGGTGGAGTACGTGCACATCGAGCCGCCCCGCAGGTTGAAGTGCTGCGCGCTCATCCCCGATTTTCCCCTTTCCACCAAAAAGGCAAGGGCGGTGCTGCCGGAGAACGTGTCCAGAGAGGATGCGGTGTTCAACGTGTCCCGCGCGGCGCTGATGGTGGGCGCGATGATTCAGGGCAGGCTGGAACTCATACACACCGCGCTGGATGACCGCCTGCACCAACCCTACCGCAAGGACCTGATTCCGGGGTACGACTTCATCGTATCCGAAGCGGAAAAAAACGGCGCGCTGGGGTGCTGTTTGTCGGGCGCCGGTCCCACGATGATCGCGTTTTTGGATAAGGACTACCGCCAGTTCCGCCAGAGGATGATGAACGCCGTCAAGCAGCTTCCCGAAAAGTGGGACGTGG
>JBMNTW010000003.1:0-22004 GCA_050945935.1 Christensenellales bacterium | reverse complement strand
ACGATCTCCCTGTCGTCGTCTGCAATCAGGATGTTCACGCTTCTCCTCCGTTGGTTCAAACTGCGGGCTCGGCAAGGTCAAACTCCAGTTTGGGCGCTTTGCCGTACACCAGCAAATCCAGATTCAGTTCGCCGAAGATCCAGTCGTCGATGGATGGTTTCGGCACGATGACGGGCATCCGGTGATGCACCGCGGCGCACACCCCTTCTGCGGGGCGGGTGAGTATGGCGAACGCCGCGCCCTTGGGGGTGTGGGTGTACAATCCGGCAAGGTAAAGGGGGCTGCCGTCGTCGTAAAAGAAGCGGTATTTCACGCGTTTGCCCTCGTTGACGGGCGGCGTCCATTCAAAGTACCACGAAGCGGGCACGGCGCACCGCCGCTCGGCGGCGCTTTTTTGAAACGCAGGTTTTTCTGAAGCGGTTTCGCCCCGGATGTTGATTACGCTTTTTCCGGCGAAAACGGGAAACTCCCACAGCATGGGAAACGCCGCGCGCTGGAGCTTTCTGTTCTTCGCCACCACCGGCGCGATGTCCCCCGGGAAGACTTCGCCGAAAGCTTTCATCTGCGGGTTCATCTGCTGGGCGGCGAGTATGATGCCCTTCAGCTCCGCCCCTTCAAACTCGATCCAAAATCGGCCGCACATGGCTAAATCCTTTCCAGCTGGATGCGGAAGCTGATTTTCCGCTCGGTGGGAATGTCGTCAAACCGGATGATATACGCCAAAAGGCTGGAATCGATCCCCACAACGGTTCCCGCTCCCATCACGGGGTGCAAAATCCGGTCCCCCACGGAAAAATTGGGGGAGGAAAGCTCCCGCATGGTCTTTTCGCTCAAAGTGGACCGCCGCTCCGCCGCCGAAACCACGCTTTCGGGCAGTTCCACGGCGTAGTCAATCAGGCGCTTGTCAATATCCAGCACAAAGCGGGAAGGATAGCGGAAGGAGCCGTCGTGGTTCAGGCCCTCCGCGTCGGAAAGATAGAGCCCGTCCTTCGCTCTGGTCATGGCCACGAAGGCAAGGCGGCGTTCCTCCTCCATGCCTTCGATTGTGGCGATTTTTTTGGACGGGAATACCCCTTCGGACAGGGAGCAAAGAAACACATACGGGAACTCCAGCCCCTTGGCGGCGTGTACCGTCATCAGCCGCACGGCGTTTTTACCGCCCAGGGCGTCCGCGTTGGTAAAAAGGGCCACATGGCTCAAAAAGCTTGTGAGGGTGCTTTCCTCGCCGCAGGTGGTTTCGAACTCGTAAATCGCCTGCTTGAGTTCCGCCAGATTGTCAAGGCGTTCCTGACTGCCGGCGGTGCGCAGGTCGTGCTCGTAGCCGCTTTCGTCCAAAAGGTCGGACATCAGCTCCGAAACGGTCGTCTCCGGCGGCAGGGAGGAAAAATGCTCGATTAAGGCGATGAACCGCCGCGCGCCGGTGGTTTTGAACAGGTCGTCCTCGCTGCACGCTTTCAAAGCGTCGTACAGCGAACACCCGTGGGAAGCGGCGTAATCCGTCAGAAACTTAATTCTTCGCTCGCCGATGTTTCTTCTGGGCTTGTTGACGATGCGCAAAAAGGACAAATCGTCCTTAAACGCCGCCATGCGCAGGTAGGAGAGCGCGTCCTTGATTTCCGCCCGTTCAAAGAACGCCACGCCGGAATGGATGACGTAGGGCAGCTTCTCTTTTTGGAACACTTCCTCCAGCGTGCGGGTAACGTAATGGGCGCGGTACAATACGGCGCAGTCGGATAAAGGCACGCCGGCGTCGTTCAAAGTGCGAATTTGCTCGGCGATCCAGAAAGCTTCGTCCTTCGCGGTTTTCGCGTGGAAGTACACGGGAAGCTTTCCGCCCTGCCGCACCGGAAGCAGGTCCTTTTCCACGCGCTGCTTGTTGCGCCGGATCAGGTCGTTCACGGCGGAGAGTATGGGCGGCACGCTGCGGTAGTTTTTGCTCATCACGATGGTGCGCACGTTGGGGAAGTCCCTGTCAAACGCCAGCAGGAAGGCGACGTTGGCGCCGCGCCAGGTGTAAATCGTCTGGTCCGGGTCGCCCACGACGAACAGGTTGCTGTGTTTGCCGATGAGCGCCTTCATCAGCCGGTACTGGGGCTGGTCAATATCCTGAAACTCGTCGATCATGATATATTCCAGCCGGTTCTGCCACTTTTCGCGGATGATTTCGTGGTGGTCAAAGATATACAGCGTGAAGTTGATCAGATCGTTGTAATCTAGGCCGAAGCACTTTTTCTGCTGGTACAAGTAGCCGTAGAAAATCACGTCCTCCGGCTCGACGGCGGTGTCGTACTTCAGTTTCAGCTCGTCGATGGACAGGGCAATCATATCCACATAGTACTGCGGCTCGATCTGGTTTTTGCGCATCTCAATCCTGTCCCTGGCTTCGGAAAAGGTCATGTTGCGCAAGGTCAGACCCCGCTCGTCGTAGATGATGTTGAGCATGGCGTCGATGTCCGCATTGTCCAGCACAAGGAAATTCTTCGGATAGGCGACGGCGGAAATATCCTCCTGCAAGACGGCAACGCAGAAGCCGTGGAAGGTGCTGATGTAACCCGCGCCGGCGTCGCCGCTGAGGGCGCGGATGCGGTTTCGCATTTCGTTGGCGGACTTGTTGGTGAAGGTGACGCAGAGGATGCTCGAAGGCAGCACGCCGATGACGTTCACAAGGTAGGCAAAGCGGTGGGCGAGCGCCCTGGTTTTTCCCGAGCCGGCGCCGGCGATGACGCGCACGAACCCCTCCGTCGCGGTGACGGCGGCGCGCTGTTCATCGTTCAGACCTTGCAGCAGTTCGTCCAGTCCGTTCATGTGTTTTCGCCCTCTGACGTTTCGTTTGCTGTGCAAATGTGTTCTTTTGGAAGTTTGCACCAGTTGTTGAAAGCATTATAACACGAAGGCGAAAGCTTGTCCCCCTCGTGTGCTGTTAGAAGGTGGCAGAACGCATAAATTCCCCGGATACGAAAAAAAGAGCCGCCCGAAGGGGCGGCTCTTTTTGCCGGAACACTTATGCGAGCTTGGGAGCGTCAACAGGGCATTCGCTTTCGCAAGCGCCGCACTCGATGCAGGCTTCGGCATCGATGACGTACTTGGAATCGCCTTCTTCGATGGCGCCAACGGGGCAAGCAGAGGCGCAAGCGCCGCACTTGATGCAATCGTCGTTGATCACGTAGGCCATGGGAAACCTCCTGAATGTTAAAGTATGCTAGGATACCTATCTATTTTAGCACTCCTGAAGCAAAATGCAAGGGAACATGCCAACTTTGAAACGGTTTTAACACAAAAACGATTCGGGATTATTCCCCGTCCAATTCCGGAAGGTCGCTGGCGTCCGTAAGGTCCTCGTCCTCTGCGTCCTCCCTGGGATGGGGGTGGTTTCTGCCCTTGTCAAAGTCGTGTTTGGGTTCTTCGCGCTTGATGTCTGAAAGGGGGTACTCCCGAAGGTCGAACGTGCCGTCCGGCAGAAGGACCTTCACCTTCACCCGCTCGCGCAGGAGGTTGTTTTCCATCACGGTGCCGGAGCCGTCCGGCGTGATGACTTCGCGGCCGACTCTGGGCATGCGCTTTCTCGCGTCCTCGTACCAGTCCTGCTCGTACTTGAGGCAGCACATCAGCCGCCCGCACAGGCCGGAAATCTTGGTGGGGGAGAGGGAAAGGCTCTGCTCCTTCGCCATCTTGATGGAAACGGGGTGGAACTCGGTCAAAAAGCTCTTGCAGCAGACGACTTTGCCGCAGGGGCCGATGCCGCCCAAGAGCTTTGCTTCATCGCGAACGCCGATCTGCCGAAGCTCGATGCGGGTTTTGAACACGCCGGCAAGGTCCTTGACCAGCTCGCGAAAGTCCACCCTGCCGTCCGCGGTGAAATAGAAGGTGATCTTGCTGCCGTTGAAGGCGTATTCCACGCCCACGAGCTTCATGTCCAGCTTGTGGTCGATGATTTTCTGTTCCGCGATTTTCGCCGCTTCTTTTTCCTTTTCCTCGTTCTGGGCAAGGGTGGCGCGGTCGTTGTCGTTCGCCACGCGGATGATGGGGCGCAGCGGCGGCACGATGGTGGACTCCTCCACCTCGGTGGGCTCCATGGTGACTTCGCCGTATTCCACGCCTTTGGCGGTTTCTACAATAACGCCGTCCCCGCGCTTCACGTCCTGGCCGAAGGGGTCGAAATAATACACCTTGCCGGACTGGCGGAAGCGGACGCCGATGACTTTAATCATGTGCGGTCTCCTACATGTATTTGAAACGGGCAAACGTGCGCAAAAAGACAGCCTCTTTGCGCCGATTTTCAGCCCGGTATCCGAATTATTATATCATCGAAATGCCAGCCGCACAACGCGCGATCAGGCAAAGATCCTTTCCAGTTTCACGCGGATCCAGTCGATGAGCATGCTGTAGTTCGCGCTGCCCTGCAAACGCTTTCTGGCTTCGTTCAGCACCTCTACGGCGCTGGTGAGCTTGCCGCTGGGGGTGGAGCGGAAACGCAGGGCGCATTCGTTCGCCATGCGCTCAAGAAGGTCGTCCAGTTCCGCCCGGGCATCTTTTTGGGGGAAGAGCGTCCTGTCCAGCACGTTGCCGGACAGCAGGGAGGACACGAGCCGCTTCGCCTTTTCGTCCGCCTCATCGAGCTTGGGAAGCTCCTCCTCGGGCAGGCGCAGCGTCAAACAGCGGGACCGTATGGTGGGTAAAAGCACGTTTTCGTTCCCGTAGAGAAGAAACACCGTGCCTTCCGGCGGCTCCTCCAAAGTTTTCAACAGGGCTGTCTGCGCCGTTTGAGTGAGCTTTTCCGCCGGAACGATGACCGCGCGGTTTTTCTCTCTTGACGGCGAAGTGGAAAGGGCGGCAAGAAGGTCCCGCACCGGACTTACGCCGATGGTCTTCTTGTTCGGTTCGGGCAGAAGCCGCAAAAGGTCGGGATGGGAGTCCGCCGCAACGAGCTCGCAGCCTTTGCAACGGCCGCAGGGCTTCTTTTCCGCCCCGCTTTCGCAAAGCGCCACCCGCGCCGCCTGTTCGCAAAGCTCCTTCGCCCCGTTTCCGGTGACGATGACGGCGTGAATCAGCTTCCCTTCCGAAAGGGCCTTCAACAGGGCTTCTTCCTTGTTCATAGCAAAAGCTCCCGCAGTTCTGAAACGCTGTTGGCGCTTTGGTCCGCCGCGGCTTCGGCGAGCTCATGGGCAAGGCCGTAGCCGTAACCCAGCGAAATGGTGGAAAGGCCGCATTCCTTGCCCGCGGTAATGTCCCTGGGGGCGTCGCCCACCATGACGGTAGTGGAATCGAGGGGGAAACCGTACCGCTCGGCGGCGACGCGGATGACGTCAGCCTTGTCGAACCTGCCGAGGGCCTCGTCCGCGCCGCACACGCCGTGGCAGGGCAGGGCGTAATAGTCCATCATCATGGAAGCGATGCGCTCCGGCTTGCTGGTGCACACATACACCTTCGCGCCGAACTTGATGAGGTCTGTGAGCAGTTCCCGCATGCCTTCATAAGGCTCGGAGCTCTTCCAGCCTTCTGTGTTGTAATGGGCGCGGAAGGTGGAAATCAATCGGGTGGAAAGCTCCTCGTCAAAGCCCATGGAGGCGGTAAAAGCCACCAGCGGCGGGCCGATAAAGCGCCAGGTTTCGTGTAAAGGCAGTTCCACGCCCGTTTCCTTGGCGGCGTGGGTAAGGCTTTTGACAATGCCCGGTCCGGTGTTGACCAGCGTGCCGTCAAAGTCCAGTAGAACAACGGGGTATTTGGGTGTTTTCATGCGTACCTCTTATGTGAAATTGTGTTGAACGGGGGTCATCCCCCCGTCAGAATCGTTTTTAAATCCTCCACACTGCGGGCGACGAAGTCCGCGCCGCAGGCGGTCATTTCCTCCACCGAGCCGTAGCCGTAGGTCACCGCGATGGTGGATGTTCCAAATTTTTTGCCGGAGAAGATGTCGCTGTCCCTGTCGCCAATCATGACGGACGCTTTCGGGTCCAGCTCGTAGGCGTTCAGGCAGTGGCGCACCACGTCGTCTTTGGTGACCCTGCCGGGCACCATGGCGACCACGCCGTCAAAGCGCAGCTTCAGATAGTCGATGCAAAGCAGCGTCAGCTCCTCGGGCTTGCAGGTGCAAACATAAACCTTCGCGCCGCCGTTGTGCAGTTCTTCAATCAGCTCCGCCATGCCGGGGTACGCGGGGCCTTCGTAGATGCCCTTTTTTTTGTAATACTCAGAGTAATGGGCCATGAACTCGTCCCGCTGGGATTCGGTCATGCCCAGCACACTGGTGGTGAACTTATACACGGTGGGGCCGATGTACCGCCTCCAGTCTTCCCAGGGGCTGCCGTCGGTATAACCCATCTTCCGGCAGGCATACTCCACGCCGTTGATGATGCCGTCGCCGGTGCGGGCGATGGTGCCGTCAAAGTCCATCAGCACGTTTTGAAAGCGCATGTTTTATCTCCTGCATACTTGGTCAGTCCATTATAACCTGAACGCACCCGCCGGTCACGCCAAAAAGCGTGCCGCCCTGTTCGGAAGCTGAAAGCATTGCCGAAACCACGGCATCGTCAATCCGCTCGCCGGGTATTGCCGCGGCACACCCGGGGGGATAGATGCCGAAACTCTCGGCACAGATTCTGCCGGCGGCTTCCTTCAAAGGGACGGACGCGCGTTTCAGGAACGCCGCTTCTCTGGGAAGCAGCACGGCTTCGGGCAATGGGGGAAGCGGCGGCTCCAGCAGGGCTTTTTCTAAGCGGCGGGGCAGGGCAATAAGGGCGGCTATCAGCCGTTCGTACCATTCATCCGGGTCCGCCGGAGAGGTAATCGCCACAAGGTGGTTCCGGTCCGCCATTTCCATAAAGATGCCATAGCTTTGCAAAAGCTCGTCCGCCTCGTAGCCCGTAACGCCCCGTTCCGTCACGGAGATGACCAGACGGGTGGGGTCTGCGTACGAAACCGAAGGATGGGGTGAGGGGCCGGGGTTCAACCCTTCGATGCGGGCGATGCAGGCTCTGACATTATTCAGCCTTTGGATGTGCGCTCCGTAATCCCACGATTTCGCGGTGCGCCAGGCTTCGTCCAGTGCGCTCAACAGCAAAAAGGAAGGGCTGGTGGTATGCACCAGAAACAGTGCGTCCTTCAGCCGGCTTGCTTCTTCGCAGGCGTTTGCGAACAGGTACGCCCCCTGATTGGGGCAGGGCAGGGTTTTGTGGGCGCTGGTCACCCACATGTCCGCAAACGCCCCGGGGGAGGGGGGCAGGGCGTCCGAAAGGGCGAGGTGGGCGCCGTGGGCGCCGTCCACCAGCAAAAGCGCGCCATGCGCCTTGCATACGCGGAAAATCGCAGCAAGGTCCGCGCACCGGCCCATGTAGTCCGGCGAGGTGACGAGCACCGCGGCAGTTTCGGGGTACTTTTTCAGGGCGGATTCCACACTTGAAGCGGAAACCTGCCCGTTTACGCCTTCAGGCATGAGCCAGACAGGCTTGTGGCCGCCCAGAATCAGACCGGAAACGGCGCTTTTGTGGGCGTTCCGGCAAAGGGCGACGGTGCTTTTTTGCGGCAGTGCGAGAAGCATGGCGAGCACGCCTGCCGTAGACCCTCCGGTGCAAAACAAAGCCAGCTTTGCGCCGTAGGCTTCCGCCAAGTCCCGCTGCGCTTTTTCAAAAGCGCCGGAGGGAATGAGCAGATTGTCCGTTTCGGAAAGCTCCGTCACGTCCCAGGGGTGAATGAAGCCTTTGTGCCCTGGCATGTGAAAACGGGCGGGGTTTTTTTCTTCATAGGACCGGAGCATGCTTGCCACCGGTCCGGTTTTCTTGATAAAGGACTTGTCCAAAACGTGCTCCTTTGCAAAGGCTTGGGCGTTTGGCCCGAATGGTGTATAATGATGGAAATATTCCTGTTCTGTCAAACGGGAGGTGAAGGAAGCTGTCCCCCCAGATTTACGCGGACCTGCTGCTCTTTTGCGTGGAAAGCGCCGGCGGGTCCTATGTGGCGTATTTCGCTGAACTGGATACATTAAAGGACGACGTGCCCGAACTGCACCGCTTTTCCTGTTCCAAAAAGGCGCTGGACGCGCTGATTCTGGGCGGGCTGTATTCCCTGCGCGTTTCGGGGCGGCGCATCCTTTCGGCGGACCTTTCAGGGGAGTACGACATCGACGACAGCTACTTCACGCTTCTGTTAGAGCTTAAGTCCATCAAATACCGAAGGGGCGAAGCGCTGGCGGCGTTCGACCCGGCGGCGTATTACAGCTTTTCGGAACTGCGGGCGCTGCTGGAATACAAAGAGCCTTTTTCCTACCGCGCGGTGAATTTGCTGATTCGCGCCGGAATGTACCTTCCCGCCTTCGCGCTGCCGCCGGCGGGGTATGTGCTGCTTCTAACCGCGCTGTTGAAGCGGTCGTCCTCCGCGGGGGCGCCCTTGCTTCTCATTCTTGCACTGCCGGCGATGGTGTTTTTGATGGCGGCGCTGTACCGCCTGGCGGAAGTGCTTCTTTTGAAGATGGAGCGCACGCGCTACGGCATCCTCAAGGTGTACACCCTGCGCCACGGCGGGCAGCGTCTGGCGCTGAAACTGGGAAGGGCATCCAAAAAGCGGCTGCTCGTGTTCGGCCTTGTCAGCGCCGCTTCTTTGGGGCTGGGCGTTGCGCTGTTGTTTTTGCTGTAAGGCGGCGCGGCGTTTGCTTTATTGTACTGACTCGCGCGGTAAATGGCAAGGGAAGGCGCTTATCACAAAAAAGAAGGAGTCTTTTTGTTGAGGCTGGTATACAAAGGAACGTACCAGAGCGAAGAACAGCTCCCCAAGGGGGAGCTTCCCCCAAACGCCGTCCGGTTTGACGAACCCGAAACGGCGGAGGAGCTGAACAAACGGGCGATGCGGATAGGTATTCCGGCAGCGGCGTTCATCGCCGTGGTGGTGCTGGTTTCCGCGCTGTTTTCAGGCTTCGTCAAGCTGAACCTGCTCAGCCCGTGGTTTTACGCAGGGTTTGCGCTGTTTCTTTTTGCGCTTTTGCCCCACGAGCTGCTCCACGCCGTGTGTTTTGGCAAAGGGCAGCAGGTGGAGCTTTATGTGTCGTGGAAGAACCTGATGCTTTTTGTGGTGTGCGTGCAGCCTGTCAGCAAAAGGCGGTTCATCTTCATGAGCCTGCTTCCCAATCTGGTGCTGGGGCTTCTGCCCCTTTTGCTCTGGGCGGCGCTGCCCTACGGCGAGGTGCACAGCAATCTGCTGTTTTCCTTTTCCGCAATGGCGATTCTGGGCGGCGCGGGAGACTATCTGAACGTGTACAACGCTCTTCGCCAGATGCCCAAAGGCAGCATGCAGCAGCTTTCGGGGTTCCATTCCTACTGGTTCATGCCGTAACTACGGTTCGCATAATAACGTGGATTTGTGAGGTGCGCAATGAAAGAACGGGACGATGAACTGACGCAGGAAACCAACAAGGAACAGCAGGAAAACGCTTCGCAGAACGGCGAAGAAAAAGGCGAGGGCCAAAACGCCCCCTATTACGGAATCTTCATCGCGCTGTGCCTGGGGGTGGGCCTGGGCTTCGCGGTGGGCAACATGCTTCTCGGCATGTGCATGGGCATCATGCTGGGGGCGGGATTCGGCTTTTTGTACAAAAACGGCAAAAAATGAAAAACGGGCGGGAGACTCTCCCGCCCACCGGCGTTTCGGGCCGTTGGTCGCTGATTATTTTTCTTCGTTTTTCGCTTCGTCCTGCTTTGCATTTTGCTGGGTGCCGGTCAGCGTTGCCACGGGGCAGGCGGATTTTCCGGCACCGTTGAGCCTGCAGGCGGTATCGTACGCCCCGTTGCTGGCAAGGCTGACCACGGCAGCGTTGATCAGGCACAGGGCGACGGCGGAAAGGTCGAACCCGTCGGTGAACAGGCGGGAAAGCACCAGCACGATAAAGGCGATGACATAGGAAAAAATCCTGGTGGGGATTTTTTTAAGGAAGGATACGCCCTTAAAAAGCTGGGTGAACAGCGTGGTTGCGAGCAGCGCGCCGGCATAGGTGCCCAGCGCGCCCCAGGTGAAAAACTCATTCATCAGACCGGCTCCCTTCACTTCCAGTCAAAAAGCCCAAGCTTCCGATTGGTGGCAGGGCCGAAAATGCCGTCCGCCTTTAAGCCGTTGTCCTTTTGGAACATCATCACCGCCGCCTGGGTCTTCTGGCCGTAAACGCCGTCCGGCTTGCCCGCGTTGTATCCCAGGCTGTTCAGCTTCCGCTGCAGATCCTCGATGGCGGCGGAGCGCTGGAGCTTGTTTGCAACGTACTTGAAGGTGCAGGGAATGCCGCCGTGACCGGGGGTGTTGGTGCCGCTGGTCATGCCGTTCCAGCCCCACAGGACGCGGTTGACGCGGGTGTCGATGTGAATGTGCTTTTCCTTGTTCAGCTCGCCGGACTGGGTTAAATACAGCCCGATGCCGCCGACTTCCGGCAATGTTTCCGCGAACTTCGCCAGTTCGTAGGCGCTGACGCCATCGATGGCGAAGTCCACCGCCCTGCCGTAGCAGTGCTGGCTGGTCTTGCTGCCGCTCCAGTTGACGGCATCGCGGTATCCCGCCGTATCCACGACCCTGCCCTTGGAATCTTTGCGAAGATGCGGCTGCTTGCCGAAATGCTCGTAAAACTTTTCAAAGATATGGGCAAGGGTGGTGTCCAGCTTGATGGTCTTGTGCTTTTCGCAGGCCCAGAAATCGCCCACGGTAAAGTTTTGGGTGAGTTTTTCCCCCTTTTGGGATGCGACATATGTTTTTACCATGCGGTTTACCTCCTTATTGAGGGGGACTTGCCAGCAGTCAGCTATGCCGTGACGCGCACGGAAGCGAAAAGGTCGGCTTCGGGAAGATTTTCCGCCGCGAAGAGCAGGGCGCCCTCCTCCTGTGCGATGGCGCGGACGGCGCAGTCGCAGTAGGCTGTGAAGCTCGAAACAGAAGGGGAGACGTCCACAATTGCCGTTTCGGTGACGCCGGCCGCCTCCGCCCTTTGGGTGAAGGGGCCGTTTCCTTCCCAGCCGTTTGCCGCGAGCAGCACCGTGAGAACCACGGGCGCTTTCGCCGCGCCGACGTCCGCCGCCGTCAGGGTGATGGATTTGCCGGTTTTGCCGTTGACGGACACCATCGCGCCGCTTTCAATGCCGATGCTGTCGGCATAGTCCCTTAAAGACACGAGCTGCTCGTAAACCGTGGCGCCCGCAATCCTTTCGATTGCCGCGCTGCCGATGCTTTTGGCGGCTTCGGGGGACGAAAGATCGTCCACCAGACCGTTGAACGCCTCTTTGAGCTGGTTGGAGTTGCTGTCGAAGATCGCCTTCATTTCCGCCGCCGTGCGCGCAGGCCTGTCGGACTCGGCGGACACGGGGTGGGTCCAGGCGGCGATTTTCCGTTTTGTGAATGCCATGCTGCCTCCTTGGTACGCGGACGGAGCGCACGCCCGCAAAATTTTGAAAGAACCGGAGCGAACGGCCCTTCCCAAGCTTCAGCTTACCGGTTTCGCGGCGGCAAATGGTGGCGTGCTGCTGGCGCTGTGAAACCCCTGTTACAGTATATGCACAGGTCACATTTGGCGGTCCGGAGCAATTTCCGCCAACTTTTGCAAAACTCCGGCCAAAATAAAAAAAGGGTCTTGCATTTCTTCGTACTTTGCTTTATAATTCATTTTGCGCGCTGAAAAAGAATATTCCTCAGTAGCTCAGCGGTAGAGCATCCGGCTGTTAACCGGAGGGTCGTAGGTTCAAACCCTACCTGGGGAGCCATCAAAGAAAGACCCCGATGTATCATCATCGGGGTCTGCTTCTGTTTTGGCACACAAAGCAAGGACTCGTGAACTGCAACCTTGCAAGAAAAAGCTGGAAACCGTCATCTATCAAGAAGGCAGTCCCCGCGCGGATTAAAATGCTGCTTCGCAGCGCCCGCGCGCAGTGCCGCAGCAATGGCGAAGTGTGGATAGACGGGTCAGCACTGAGAAGATGAGAAAAAATGAGTTAGCGGTTCTCCTTAACGAGACAATAGGTTTCCTCTTCCAGTTCCACAACCTTCTGCCGGAACTCACTGCGCTGGAAAACAGCCTGATGCCAAACTGCATCCGGCACGGTTTTGTCACATCGACGCGATGAACCGCGCCAACGAACTGATGGACCTGATGGGCCTTACAAAGATACGCGACAATCTCGCAACTGATATTTCGGGCAAGGAGTGTATATTGGTTGGATCTGTGCTAATATGTCAATCGAGGTATGCAGGCACCCATCAGAGGCTGTAAGTTACAGAAAGGATTTATAAGATGCTTATTCTTGCTCTCGTTCTATTCCTTGTTACGTATGTTTTTTTATTGATTTTCCCCAAACACAGGGCCTATATTGCTTTGGGAACGGCTGTCATCTTTGCTGCGACAGGAATTATGTCAGTGGAAAAGATTTTCACGACTGCATGGATGCCGAACTGGAACGTCTTACTGATGATTCTTGGCACCATGGGCGTGGTGACGCTGTTTATCGAGTCGAAAATGCCTGCGCTCCTCGCCGACTATATCATTGAAAAAATGCCCAATGTGAAGTGGGCAACTGTTGCGCTGGCGCTGTTTGCC
The DNA here is from genome assembly GCA_050945935.1 of Christensenellales bacterium. Lineage (GTDB taxonomy): Bacteria > Bacillota > Clostridia > Christensenellales > CALWSW01 > CALNBC01. The sequence continues at coordinate 9,457 of JBMNTW010000003.1, read as the reverse complement.
AGTCTTATATCGGCGTTTGTAGACAATGTGGCAACGGTGCTGATGGTTGCGCCGGTAGCCGTGACGCTTTCCAAAAAACTAAAAGCATCACCGGTCAATATGGTGATCGCTATTGCCATTGCATCCAATCTGCAAGGCGCGGCAACGCTTGTGGGCGACACGACTTCCATTCTGCTCGGCGTGGAAGCGAATATGAACTTTGCAGAGTTTTTCTTTTTCAAGGCCGGAACGGGCGTTTATAAGCCCAGCCTTTTCTGGATTTGCCAGGCTGGTGCCATTGCTTCTGCTTTTGTGCTCCTTTATCTGTTCCGCAACGATAAGCAGCCGATTCATAACGAAGAGAGAACTGTGGTAACCGACTATGTCCCCTCGTATCTCCTTCTCGGCACGATCCTTCTGCTTATTGCCGCATCCTTCGTTCCGTTTTCCGATGCTTCCAGGGAGAGCGTCCCGATCAACGGCATAATTTGCATGGGCCTGTTTGCAATAGGAATTGTAAGAAAACTTATACTTAAACGAGATATCAGGGACAATCTCAAGGAACTTGATTTCTTCACCATTCTCCTTCTGTTCAGCCTGTTCGTCATTGTCGGCGGCGTGGAAGAAGTAGGGATTGTCCAAAAAATCGGTGAAGCCATTCGCGCCATCAGCGGCGGAAACGTGTTTGTTATTTACACGATTTTAACCTGGCTTTCTGTGGCCTTGTCCGCCGTTATTGATAACATCCCCTACGTTATGACGATGCTTCCTGTAGCCGCTGCCATTGCAAGCATGCCCGGAATGCCGGAAAATGCCCGTTTTGTCCTCTATTTCGGCCTTATCGTCGGCTCCACACTCGGCGGCAACCTGACCCCAATCGGAGCTTCCGCCAACATTGCCGGCATCGGCATCCTGCGAAAGGAAGGACATGAGGTCAGCGTTGGAAAGTTTATGAGAATCAGCGTACCCTTTACGCTCTCCGCCGTTATGGTCGGTTACATCCTCGTTTGGTTGATATTCAGACCCGCAGGGATTCCGTTTTTTGGTTGATGGATTTGCTGCCGACGCATAAACGCTTTCCTGCAATGGTTTCGTGAAATGACAAAGCCGGAGCAGGCCTGAAAGAGAACCCGCAGTACGGATGAGTGTATACCCTTAAAGGTAAATCTCTTGTACTCAGGGTTTTATACCCAAAAAGAGTTGACCGAAGCATTGTATCAATGCTTCGGTCGTTGTTTGAGAAAGCTACTATATATGTGTAAATCGCTTTTGCATCAGGAGCGCACGGCTGTCAGCAAGAACGCAGACCGCTGAAAATCAGCGGTCTGAAATGCTCGTGATTACTTGCCAAGAGCAGCTTTTCTTGCCTTGCCGAACTCGTCTGCCATCATCATCGCAGCAAAGAGAGTGTCGGGCGTAACCTCAAAGTTGTGATGCTCCATATTGTTTCCGGGGTAGCACTGGGCAACGCACCAGTCGTAGAAACGCTCCTTGGACACATCCTGGAGGTCCAGATCTGCGAAGGTAACAGGCAGGCCGACCTTAATCATGAAATCAACAGTCTTGAGCGTGAACTCCATGTCCACATCCGGGTCGAGCATCAGCTGGGTTATAATACCCATCGCGACTTTTTCGCCGTGCATGTGGTGGTGAGCCTCGGGGAAATCAGCCAGGGAGTTGCCCAGCACATGGGCGGTGGCTACGCCGCAGCTTTCCCAGCCAATGCCGGAAAGCAGGGTAGTTGCTTCAACAACCTTTTCAAAGGCTGGTGTGACGTGACCGGCCTTGATTGCGATGATCGCGGCTTCCGTGTATTCAATCAATATGTCATAGCACAGTTTGGCCATTGCCATAGCGGTAAGGGTGGGGCGGCCGCCGGAGCAAGCCACAGCGTGGGTCGCGTAGCAGGCCTTGGCTTCGATGTAGGTAGCGAGAGCGTCGCCAACGCCGGCCAGGAACATGTGGACGGGAGCAGTGATGCAAACAGCGGTATCAACCAGGATGACAGCGGGGTTGGCAGGCCACAGTTCGAAGGAGTTGAAGCTGCCGTCTTCGTTGTACCAAACGGTGCAGGCAGAGGTGGGCGCATCGCTGGATGCTGCGGTGGGGACAATGATGTTCAGCAGGCCGGTATGGTTCGCAACTGCTTTGGAGCAGTCAAGAGCCTTGCCGCCGCCTAAGCCTACGACGATATCGCAGCCGTTCTCTTTAACGAGAGCTTCGATTTTTGCTGACTCGGCAAAAGAGCATTCTCCGCCAAAATGGTGTTCATAATAATCAAGTCCATACTCTTTGAGGGCTGCAAAAACGGTTTCGCCTGCAGCATTGCGAGTGCGCTTGCCCCAAATGAGCATGGGCTTTTTTGCACCCAGATTTTTGATTATGGAACCGAGATCTGCGAGGACGCCTTCACCTTGGATGTACTTTCCAGGAAACACAGCAGCAAGTTTCATATTATCCTCCGAAATAAGTTATAGAATAGCTCGTAAGTTAATTAACTAACGATGATATACATGTTAGCACAGGATCATATGAAAATCAAGCAGAGGAGTACAATGTTTTTATGCTGTCATCCTTCATTTTATTTTGATAATCACTGGGCATGAAGCGAAACTTAAAACATGGTGGTCCCGGGCTTTACTGTATTTGCCTGCAATTATATGTATACTCGCTTATGGTATTCCATCCGGTTTGAATGCAAAACCCTTTAATTTGATTCAAACACAGTTCGGATGGGTCAACATAGCCGTAAATAATTTTTGGGATTATTTTTTCTATGCTTATTACATAGGTTATACTGCTTTTGGACTGGTGACGCTGCTAAAATGGGGCAAAAAATCTTCGGATAGAAATGTAAAGATGCAGTCACGTTCCATTTTTTGGTCTTTTCTTTTTACTTTAACCCTCGCTTCATTTACCGATGTACTCCTTATAGATATTCCTCAAGTAGCTCCTATCATCTTCTTGATACCAATTGCTGTGATATATCGCACCATCATAAGATACGGCTTTATTTCTTCCAACCCCGCCAGCAAAAGAAAGAGTTTTTTGCCCATCGTAGTCATTGTAATACTATATGTTTTTCTTTCTTTCCTGCAGATACGTTTAACAGTCTCAGGCGGTTTAAGCTCCTTGGGATTTGTTGAGGGAAATACACTGCTGGGATTAATTACGCAGCTTCAAATGTTTTTATCCATATACTTGACAATTAAGGAGGATAAAGCTGGATTAATAGCATCTGTTCTGATGAACAGTGCCACCCTTTTATCTTCTTTGGGTTCTGCAATTCAAAGCAATTCTTTAAAACCATTACCGGGAACCATTTCCCACTTGGTAACTTTCATGATTATAGCTCTCATAGCGAGGTATAAGAAGAAAACTGCTGAAAACATTCAAGAAATCAACAAGCAAAGGAGTATTCTTGAAGAATCAGAAAAAAAACTATACCAAATGGCCTATTTTGATTCCTTAACAGGCCTTTACAATAAAGATATGACCTTCCCGATTGACCTTTTGAAAATTGATATGGACTTTGTCCGTGGTATCACATCGCCATCAAAAAAAGAAAGGGCAATCATTAAAAGCATTATACAACTCGCGAAAAACCTTACTATCGAAGTGCTGGCAGAAGGAGTTGAAACAATAGAACAGTATACATACCTGAAAGATAACGGATGCAATAAAATTCAAGGATATTACTTTTATAAACCCATGCCGGCAAATGAAATTGAAAACCTGCTAAGCAATTGAACCCAAACGGTGATGGATAACGTCGTTTATACATCCGGAAAGAGACGGAACGCTTCCTCAACGAGGCTCTTTGGAGCGCTGATCGTGGATCAGCCGAAGAAGAATCACCATCGGGGTCTGCTTTTGTTTGTGGAACACATAGCTCCATAATAGGTCGCGCGGTGCCGCACTGCTCTTTCCCAAACCGCAAAAGAAAACACCGGAAAGAAACCTTTCCGGTGTTTTGCCGTTCGGGCGAGGTTTTCGCTCACGGTTTACTTTTTGATGTAGGCTTTTGCCGCATAACCGGTGACGATCCTGCCGTTTACGGTGGCCTGCACCCTGTAATAACTGCCTTCAAGGGCGAGGATGGTCACAGACTGGCCGTTTTTCAGATACGCGATGGTGCTGCCGTTCGGGGACTTTCTCAGCCTCAGGCTGCCGCTTTTCAGGCTGACCTTGCCGGGGCGCTCCTCAACGGTGACGGTGACGCGCAGGGTCTTGCCGTCTTCGGTGGTGAGAATGGCGGTATCCCTTCCGGCGGAAAGGGCGGCGATCTTGCCGCTGTTTGTGACGGTGATGGCACCGTTATCCTCTTTTAGTTCCGCGGAAACGATGGTCTTTCCCTTGACCTTCAGGGTCAGGGTCTGGCCGACTTTGAGCGTCCGCGCATGGGAAGGCTTTTCCACGGTGACGGGGAATGTTCCGGTCCTGCCGCTGGCAGTATGGACGGTGATGGTCGCTGTTCCGGGTTTGACGCCTGTGTAACTGCCGCCTGCGTCCACCGCCAGCACAGCGGGGTTGGAGCTTTCCGCGGAGGCGATGGTTTCGCCTTCGGGCAGGGTGAGCTGCGCCGTTTCGCCCACTTGAATGGTCTTTTTTCCGCTGAGTTCAACGTCCTTCGCCGTAACGGTCATCACGATGCTGCCCGAGCCGCCCTCGCTGGTTTGCACATAAATCGTCGCCGCGCCGGGGGCAACGCCGGTCACCCTGCCGTCGCCCGTGGCAAAAGCCACAGCGGGGTGGCTGCTTGCGGCGTAGGTGATGGTTTCGCCGGGTACGTACAGCTGAACGGACTCGCCCACGGCGAGCACGGTCTTTGCCGCGAAGGGGAACACCGCGTGGGGAATGACGGGGTTTTGAGGGGGTTCAGGCGGGTCGCAGGTCAATGTCAGGGTGTGCGTGTCAATCCAGATGGGATCTTCTCCGGCGGTCTGCAGGTAGAAGAGGAATTTAACCGACTGCTGATTCGTCTTCACCTTCGGCGTGACGTAGACCCCGTCGTTTTCGATGCGAATGCCGAAGGATGACGTGATGTCCTGGTTGCCGCTGTTTTTCACAGAGACGCCAAATGAGTAATTGATGTTGCGTACGCCGCCGTAATCGTCGGACTTAAAGGCAAAAAGCTTGGTTTCCGTGGACAGTACAGCCCCGCTTTCATCAACCAGCGCCTGCACCGGGCTTTCGACGGCGTCGACTGTAACGGTAACTTGCGCTGTGCCCAGATTTTCGCCGTCCCACTTCGGCTCGATGGATGCTCGGAGCGTGTACGAAGTTCCGTTGAACGGATGAAGGGCCGTCACCCAGCCGTCTGCAGTTGCGCTAAAGATGTCGGAGTCCGGTTCCGACATCGTATTGTCGTATGTTTTCCACGTTGCATTAAAGTTGGTTATATTGAAATCCGAGCTGAGATGGAAGGCTACGTATCGATACCCCGCGAGGAGCGTGTCCGGGAAAGAGGTGGTGCTGATATTGACCAAGCCCTTGATGGTGAAGCATGTAGGAAGAACCGTATCCGTACCGTTCACTTGCATCCAGAGGGTATAGTCCTGCGCCAGGATGTTAGGCAGTATATTGCCGAAACCGCCCATCAAAGTGGCACCACTTCCAAGCGCCGAAAAATAGCCCTCGATGGAATCGCCGGAACCGGCTTTCAGAATCGGTTTGATGCTTTCGAAACCGCTGTTTACATCATAACCGTCGATGTTATGCGCAAACCAGGTATCCATCAATACTTTTTGAAAAGACAAAAATACATTCACGTTCTGTGCTTCGAAATCTTTTTTTGGAAAAAGGCCAATGTTGAACGCATCTTGATGTAAATGGGATGGTTTGAGTCTGCCCCGGCTCATTGGCTCCGTAAAAGGGATTGCCAGTTAATTCGATGGAAATCGTGCCTTCAGCTTCTTTGGGTTCTGCTGGGTGTTCAGCGCTGGTGAAGACGAAAGTCAGAGAAAGCGGATTTGGATCAGCACTGCTGGATTTGCAGATCAAATAGAAATCCTGAGTGCCAAAATCGTCGATCTGGAACATCGTTGCGTCGTTTTCATCCACCCGCACGTCCGAAAGGGTATAACCTTCCGGATCGTTTGGGAACGTAAACAGGTTGGAAATCTTTTCGGGGAGCCCCATGGCGATGGGGTAAGGGTCGTTCGTTATCGGCTTGACGGTAATCGTGCCCGCTTCACCTTCAGCCGCGTAGGCGGTGACGCTGAAAAGCGCCAGCATCAAAACAGCCGCCGTAAACCACAGTAAACGTTCTTTCCTCATGGCAACAACCTGCCTTCCTCGCGCGTAATATGACGCATGTTATACTATATTGTTTTATGGAAGTCACAGAAATGTTTCAAGAGGGGCAGGAAAAAAGCTGTGTGAAACTTGCAAAAAAGTGAGTAGATTTCGGAGAAGGCGACGGGGTTCTTACTTTTCTTCACAATGGCGACCCCTCAAACCATTCGCTTTGCTTACCCGTTTCAACCCGGCGCGGCGGCATGAATCGATGTAATAACCCCTTTCATCTACCATCGTTTTGCGATAAACTGCTTATTAGTGATAACGAAAGGCGAGAATGCAGCCATGCAAATCGAGATTCAAAAACTCATGCCCGAGCACGCAGAAGCCTACGCGCGCTTTTTTGAGGAAACGCCGCATTCCGAAAAGCCAAACGAAAAGGAGTTCACATGCTACTGCGTGTGGTGGTGCAATGACGACCACGACGTGAATAACATCGAACACCTGATGAAAAGAGAGCTTCGAAGGGAGTACGCCATCCAGAAAATCAGGGAAGGAAGACTGAAGGGCTATCTTGCCTTTTATAACGGGAAGGTGGTGGGCTGGTGCAACGCCAACGCGAAGGCGGACTGCCTCACCTGCTACTGCTGGCGGCGGTTCATGGGCGAAGTACCCGTCGAGGAGCCGGGGTCTGTTCGGGTGAAGTCCGTCTTTTGCTTTTTGATCGCGCCGGAGTTCAGGCGAAAGGGCGTTGCCAAACTGCTGCTCAATCGGGTCTGCGAAGACGCGAAGACAGACGGGTTTGACGTGGTGGAAGCGTACCCGATGAAGGAGTACGTCAACGAAGCTGTGGACTTTATGGGCCCCGCAGGGCTGTTTTTTGAAAGCGGCTTTACCCTGCGCGGCGAAACGCAGGACCGGCTCGTTGTGCGAAAACCGCTGCATACGTAAACAGGAAGGGAACAGCATGATTATTCACGCCTTTGACGACAAGTCCGAACCGCTTTTCAGCCCGGGCAGTTTCTATGGGGAGCAAAAGCGCTTTTGCGATATCTGCATCGTCACATTCTCGAACGTCATCTACGAAGCGATGCGAAACGGCTTCGCCTGCGAGCAGATTGCGAAAATCAGCTTGGCGAACGGCGCCATTCCCATCTGCCGGTTTGAGCACGAGGGAAGGAGCATCGCCTTTTACCTTTCCGCCATCGGCTCGGCGCTGGCGGGAACCTGTGTTTTAGAGGCGAACTGGCTCACCGGCGCGACGAAGTTCATCATGTTCGGCTCTGCGGGCAGCCTGAACAGGCAGGTGACGGAGGGCAAATACGTCATCCCCACCGAAGCGTACCGGGATGAGGGGCTCTCCTACCATTACGCGCCGCCGGCGGATTACATTTCAATTCCCGGGAGCGAAAAACTCGCGGAGATATTCGCGTCCCTGGGGCTGCCCTTTGTGAAGGGCCGCGTCTGGACAACGGACGCGATTTATCGCGAAACCGTGAACAAAGTGAAGCAGCGCCGGCAGGAAGGCTGCATCGCGGTGGAGATGGAGCTTGCCGGCGTGCAGGCGGTGTGCGACTTCTGCGGATTTGAACTGTATGACTTTCTGGTGACCGGCGACGTTCTGGACGAAGGCAGTTACGACATTGCCGGTTTTTCCGGCGCGAACCACGATTTGGACAAGCTCTACGTCGCCCTTCAAACCGCCAAACGGATCTGAACGTATAAAAGCCGCATCCAACGAAGAAGGGAGCCTTTTAACGGCTCCCTTTTTGATGCAAAAAAGGAAGGACGAATCGTCCTTCCTTCGTTTTTGCTTACTTGCCGTTCACGAACGCAACAGCGGTTTCGGCGGCGATCTTGCCGAAAACGATGTTTTCGGTCAGGGGGCTTGCGCCCTGGGTGCCTTCGCCGGCGTTCTCGCCCGCGGCGTACAGGCCGGGAATCACGTTGCCGTTGGTGTCGATAACCTGAGCCTTCATGTCCACCTTCAGGCCGCCGAATGTGCCCTGGGCGGCGGGCTTGACTTCAAGGCCGTAATAGGCAGGGTTCTCGAAGTTGATGCTGAGGTTGGAACGGCCGAAGTCCTTGTCCTCGCCGGCAGCCACATGGCCCTTGTAGGTTTCCACGGTTTCCACAAGACCCGCCTTGTCGATGCCGAGGATGTCGGCAAGCTCTTCGAGGGTGTTGGCGGACTGGAAGTAACCCATGTCGTTGTACTGGTTCACGAGGCCGACTTCCAGCATTTTCGCGTCAAAAATCATGTACGCCTTCTTGCCGGTCTGCTCCATGATGGCGGCAGAGGTATCGGTGTAGTTGCCCTGTTCGTTGGCAAAGCGCCTGCCTTCCACGTTCACCATGATGGCGCCGTTGTGACGCAGGGGAGACATGGACACAAGGCCCTTTTCGCCGTAGTACACGCTGGGGTTGACGCGGATGTTCTGCATGTCGGCAACGTCGGCGCCGAGTTCCAGAGCCATCAGGATGCCGTCGCCGGTCTGGCCGATGGAGCTGGAGCAGCCCACGCCCGCCCAGCGGTCGTCATACTGGGCGATCATTTCGGGGTTCGCGGCGAAACCGCCCGCGCAGAGGATGACGGCCTTGGCATAGATGTTGTACTCGCCGTCGGGACCGGTGACCTTGATGCCGGAGACCTTGCCGTCCTTGGTCAGGATCTCGGTGGCGCGGGTGTTCAGCCTGTAATCCACGCCCTTATTCTCAGCTTCTTCCTTCAGCACGCGGATGATTTCCGGACCGGGCGCGCTGCCGTCCGCGGCGCTGTGACCGTAGGTGTTGAACACGCGAGTCAGATCCATGCCGAGACCGGACATCCAGTCGATGGCGGCGCCGCTCTGCTCGAGCATCACCTGAACGGACTCAGGGGTGCAGTTGGGGTCGGAAGCCATGTACCAGTTGTAGAAGTCTTCGTCGGAAGTGGCAACGCCCTGATCCTTCATGATCTGGGAGTTGTTCGCGAAGATGCAGGTGGAACCGAAGATGGTGTTGCCACCCAGCATGGACATTTTCTCCACCAGGACGACGTTCTTGCCATTGTACTTCACGTTGATTGCCGCGGTGAGACCTGCGCCGCCGCCGCCGACGACGACCACGTCGGTGGTGACGTCCTTGCCGTTCGTCTGGTTCGCGTCGCTGCCGGTTTTCGCGCATCCCGCAAGCGCCGTCAGCAGCAGAATGCCGCAGAACAGAAGGCTGGTGATTCTTTTGATTTTAGACATACTAA
>JBMNTW010000002.1:0-23194 GCA_050945935.1 Christensenellales bacterium | reverse complement strand
GAGTTCCCCAGCGTGACCACGATGCGCGGCGACATAAGCGCGATTTCGCAGATGAGCAGTTCCCGAAGGGCGAGCATCTCCGCCCGGCTTGGCGTGCGGTTGGATTTTCCGCCTTTTTCGTTCAGCTTAAAGGGGCGGTATTTGACGGCGTTGGTAATGAACAGGTCATTGCGGGAAAAGCCGGCGGCGTTCAAAAAGGCGGTAAGGGTTTTGCCCGCCTTGCCCACGAAGGGCGCGCCCTGCTCGGTTTCCTCCCTGCCCGGCGCTTCGCCGATGAGCATCATGCGGGCGTTCCCGCAGCCGGAGCCGAAAACAGGCCGCTTCAGCTCGCCTAAGGGTGCGTTTTCGCGTTCCGAAAGGGCGTTCAGCCAATCGCGGCACTCGGCATACAGTGTTTCAAGGCTCATCCGCCCTTCGCCGGACGGAGAAAAGACCCCGAAGGGGCTCTTTTTGATGGATGTTTTCGTCATGTTCAGGGCGTCACTTCGTAATCGTAAAGGTGCTGCTGCTCCTCCGGCTCCGGTTCGGGGGTGGGCGTGGGCGAAGGCGTGGGGGAAATGGGGGTGAAGTACCGGTTCTGGGCATCCACGCACTTTTGGTACAGTTCCAGACTCAAGGAGTTGATCAAACTGCCGTTCACGCCTTCCTCCACTGCGGATTCCAGCCTGCGCATCAGGTTCAAAATATCCGACCGGACGGAATAGGGCAGGGAATAGCTGCCGCTAGTCAGCATATCGTCCGCAAAGTTAAGGATGGTACGGGCGTAGCTCAGCTGGTCCTCTGTGGGGAAGTTGCTGGTGTAGGCGCTGTGCACATGGCAGTAGTACTGGCCGTAGCGCGCGTCCGTGGCGGGAAGGGAGAGCAGTTCTCTATATCCCGCAAAGCCCAGAACGGCTTCGGGCATGTGCGCTGCCATCAGTTCAGGCTCGATGGTGGCAAGCTGGGAATCTGCCGGCACCACGAGGATGCTCTTCTGCTTCAATTGATCCTGCGGGCAGTAGGGGGTGGCGAGCTTGCCGGAAGCGGAGCAGAAGTTCGCCAGGGTGTGGGCGTTGCAGCTTGCTTTCGGAACGCTGCCGGCAAAGAACCAGTCGGTCACGGGGGCGTGGTCAGAGTCCGCCTTGCAGGCGTCCGTGGCCAGAAGCCCCGTCACCGAGCAGACCGTCGCCTTCACAAGGCCGAGGTCCTCGGGCCGTGAATCAATGATTGCCTTGTCTTCCAGCCCTTCGTGGATTTTCGCCATGTACGCCTGCCACAAAGGCGCTGCGAAGTCGCCGCCGGTGCTGCCGTTTTTCAGGGCGTGCTCGTAACTGTCGTGCCCGATCCACACGCAGGAGGTGTAATACCCCGTGTAACCGGCAAAGACCACGCCGCGGTAGGTTTCGTTGGTGCCTGTTTTACCGGCGACGGTGATGCCGTCAATGCGCGCCTTACGCCCTGTGCCGGATTTCACGGCGTCGGTCAGCATGTCCGTGATGAGCCAGGCGGTGGACTTTTTGAAGATCTGGGCGGTGGTGCGGAACTTTTCGGCGTTCAGCACGATGTTGCCGCGGCTGTCCTTCACCACGGTGAAGGCAATGGGGGATTGATACACCCCGCCGTCCGCCAGCGTTGCAAAAGCTGCGGTGAGCTCCAGCATGGAGATGCCGGAAGTGCCAAGGGCAAGGCCGGGGCCGTCGGCAAAGATCGTGTCAGGGTCCATGCCCATGCTCACAAGGTAGTTCTTGGAGGCGGCGGGGGTGACGTTTTCAAATAGCACCCTGGCTGCGCCCACGTTCAAAGAGGACACCACCGACTTTCGCATGGTGACGGGGCCCTGGGTGGTCAGTCCGCCGGTGGGGTACCCGCGGGAGCCGCCGTAGCCTTCGATGGGCTGGGCGAAGTTCATGATGACGGACGCGGGAGACATGCCGTTTTCCAGCGCCGGCGCGTATACCGCCAAAGGCTTCAGCGAGGAGCCTACGGGCATGTTGCTCGCCACGGCGCGGTTTAAAAGCTTCTTTCTGGTGGGCTTGTCGCGGCTGCCCACCATGGCGACGATGTGCCCGTTGGACTGGTCGATGACCACCGCTGCGGCCTGGGGCTGGATGATTTCGTCCACCGTGCCGTCCGCGTTTTTGCTGATGCGCACGGAATAGGTGGGGTCCGCTAGTTTGGGGTAGCCGTCCCAGGTGGAAAGGGTCTCCTGCACGGTGTTCTGGATTTCGGGAATGACGGTGGTGTAAATGTGATATCCGCCGGTGCGCAGCACCTTTTCCATGGCGGCGCGGTTGGCGCTGGTATCTTCCAGACCGCGGTCCTTCAGCATGCAGGTGATGACTTCGCTGACGGCATACTCCACAAAGGCGGGCATGTCGTACATCGAGCTGGCGGAGGATTTTTCAACGATGGCCACTTCCTCCTTCAGGGCGGCTTCGTATTGCTCCTTGGTGATGAAGCCCGCGTCATACATGGCGCGAAGCACCGTGTCCGTCCGGTCGTCGGTGGTCTTTCTGTCCCGGTTTTTGTCGTAATAGTTCAGGCGGGGGTTGAACTTGGTGGGGTTCTGGGTAATGCCCGCCAGCATGGCGCATTCGCGGATGGTCAGCTCGGACAGGGACTTCCCGAAAAAGTCCTTCGCCGCCGCTTTCACGCCGTAGTTGATGCCGCCTAAGGGGATGGCGTTCATGTACGCCACCAGAATATCGTCCTTGGAGTACTGGGATTCCAGCTGGATGGCGAGGAACGCTTCCTGAATCTTTCTACGATAGGACTGCTCGCTGGACAGCACGCGGTTTTTGATCAGCTGCTGGGTGATGGTGCTGCCGCCATGGGTGTTGACGTTGCGGAAGGTGTTGATGACGGCGCTCACCAGGCGCTTGAAGTCCACGCCGCTATGCTTATAGAACCGCACGTCCTCAATGGCGACGAAGGCGTTCTTCAGCATGTCCGGAATTTCTTCGGAAGACGCCCACTCGCGGTTCTCCAGTCCCGCAAAGGTGGTAATAACGTTGCCGCGGGCGTCGTAAATCACCGAGGTCTGGGCCTGATTCTCGATGAGGCCGATGTCCAGCTCGGGGGACGTGTCAATATATGCCTTGGCGATGCCCGTCACGGCGCCCAGACCCGCAAAGCCCAGCGCGATGATGAGCACGGCGGCCATCTTCAACACGCTGAAAAACACCGAAAGGGGGAAGCTCCTCGGTTTGGTGCGGCGGGTGAAGATGCTTTCCGCGCCGCCGCCTTCGTAAAGGTGTTCGGGGCTGATGTCCGGCTTCACGGGGGTGAAGGTTCTGGTTTTGCCGGCGTCGTCCTCGTTTTTAGGCGTGCGGAAACGACTGACGGCGGAGCGCATGGCCGTGCGCATCTTCGCCATCAGCGTGGGCTTATCGTCATCAACCGCGGGAAGCTCCTTTTCGGGTTCAAAAGGCTGAACCGCGGGAAGCACTTTGGTCATGTCTGCTTCATCATCCAAAACAGCGGTCCCCTGCGGCTCCATCGCATCGGGTTCCGCCGGCGGTGCAGTCTGCTCCGGCAGGGCGTCTTCCGGCGCGGGCAGGGCGGCAGAAGGCTCCAAACCGGCGATGCGGGACCTGCGATAGGCTCTGCCGCCGCTGACAAGCACATACCGCGTGTTTGGCTTTCTTTTCATGGAACGCACCTTTCGATGAAACTGTAATCCAAGTTATTATAACACAAAAGCGAAAAAGCAACACCAAGGGGCCTGATTTCGGGCCGTTTTCGTAAAAAAGTTCACTTTGGGAAGGCCGGCGTGACGGGCAAAACGGGGCTTCGAAGCCATTGCGTCTGACGAGATTTTTCGTTCGTTTTTTGCTTTGACAGTGTTCGTTTCGCCATATATAATAACAAAATATACCTAAAGAAGGGAGGCGCCGCGCCGTCAAAACGGAAGCAGGGCGCGGCAATTGGAGCATGACGGAATCGGTATCCACCGTACGCGCGTATTATGATGAAAATGCCCAGCACGAGTGGGAAAGGCTGGACCGACACCCCTTTGAGTTCGCGCTCACCACCTATATGATGGACCGTTATATCCGCCCCGGCGACCGCGTGCTGGACATTGGCGGCGGTCCGGGCAGGTATTCGCTGTACTTCGCCCGGAAGGGCTGTGACGTGACGCTAATCGACCTTTCTTCCGGAAACGTGGCGCTGGCGAAGGAAAAGGCGAAGGAGCTGGGCGTTACTATCACGGCGACGGCGCGAAACTGCCTGGAAATCGAGGAGCTGAACCTCGGGGAGTTTGACCACGTGTTTTTGATGGGACCCCTTTATCATCTTATCGAGGAGGAGGACCGCGTTCAAGCCGTGCGCATCGCCATGGCTCACCTGAAGCAGGGCGGAATTTTGTACTGCTCCTTCATCATGGACTTTGGCGGCATTATCTACAATATGAAGAACGGTCCCGGTTTACTGCCCGAGGATTTGAAGAACCCCGCTGCCTTGCGGATCTTCGACTCCGTCATCACCCGCGAAGGCTACGCCGGAGGTGCTTTTACAGACGCGTTCTTCATCAACCAGCACCGGATCGAGCCCTTCATGGCGCAGTTCGGCCTTGAAAAGCTGCACCTTTTCGGGCAGGAGGGCATCCTCGCTCCCAACGAAAATCAGATCATGACCTACCCCGAAGAGGAGCAGGCGATGTGGATCGACCTGGCAAAGCGCTATCTGGAGCTGCCCGAACTGCTCGCCTTTTCCGAGCACGCGATGTTCATCGGCAGAAAGTAAGGAAAAGAAAAGCCAAATGAGCGAAAAATCCGAAAGAACAGGCAGCCGTTCTTGCGGGTTATCTCAATCAATGGTATGATGGAACTAACTCGAAACCCCCGTAAAATACACGCTGCGGCAAAGCCGAGCGATTCGATGAAACAGGAGGTATCGCAATGGTGCTGGATAAAGAAAGGTTCTATCAGCTGCACAACGCCGCCATGGGCGAGCTGGACGACATCTGCGAACCCGGCATGGTGGAGGAAGACCACCAGAAGGGCCACGCGGAGTACACCGAGGCGCTTTCCGAGTTCTATCACTACGCTTTCGGCGGCGTGCCGGTGGAAGTGCTCTGGGAAGTGGCAAAGGAACTGCACAAGAACGACTAATCGTAAGGCAAATCAAAAACCGGGCGCTCTGGCGCCCGGTTTTTTGCGTTAGAATGCTTACTCGGCGGCGTTTTCGCCCTTGGCGAGCCGCACAATATCGCCCACGCCGTCAAGGATGATGGAAGGACGGTACGCGTAGGTCTTCACGGTTTCGCGGGTGGAAACGCCGGAAAGCACCAGCACGGTGTCAATTCCGGACTCGATGCCGGCAACAATGTCCGTATCCATGCGGTCGCCCACGATGACGGCGTCCGCCGAATGGCAGCCCAGCAGCTTCAAGCCGGTGCGCATCATCAGCGGGTTGGGCTTGCCGCAGAAATAGGCCTGCTTGCCCGTCGCCAGTTCGATGGGGGCGATGAGCGCGCGGCAGGCGGGGCAGATGCCGTTTTCGATGGGGCCGGTGAGGTCGTAGTTCGCGCCCACCAACTTGGCACCGCGGTTGACGAGGTTCACGGCATGGGTCAGCGTTTCCAGCGAATAGGACTTGCCCTCGCCGATGACCACATAATCGGGGTTCACGTCGTTCATGGTCATGCCGGCGTCATACAAAGCATTCAGAAGCCCCGCTTCGCCGATGGCGTATACCGAGCAGCCCGGCGCCTGCGCCTTCAAAAAGGCGGCGGTGGCGAGGGCGCTGGTGTAAAAGTGGCATTCGCCCACTTCCAGGCCCAAGCGGGCGAGTTTTTGCTGCAGCTCCCTGGGGGTGCGCTCGCTGCTGTTGGTCAGGAACAAAAAGCGCTTGTTTTCCTTGCGCAGCCAGTCCACAAATTCCACCACGCCGGGCAGAATCCTGTTCCCGTGGTAGATCACGCCGTCCATATCGCAGATAAAACCCTGCTTGGCGTTAAAGTCAATGTAGTTTTGGAACAATGTGTTTTCCTCCTTGCCGCCTCCCCGGGCGGCATTTTCTTTCTTCTTTTTTATTATACAATTTGAGTGTATCAGTCCCGGAGAACTTTGTCAAATATGCAAAAGCGTATTGACAACATAACATTCGTTCTTTACAATAAATTTACCAAATTGTCTCATTTGAAACAGAATGGAAAGGCTGGGCTGATGATGAAGGATCCCGCCGTGTTGGACTGCTGCGCGCTGTTTGCGCCCTGCTCGAAGGAAACAAAAGAGTACGCCCTTTCGCACCCCTTGTGCAGGGCGGAACGCTTTCGAAGCGGAGAGATGATCTACAGCGCCGGCAGATTTGAGCGCAGCCTGGGCATCATCCTTTCCGGCAGGTGCAGGGTCACAAAACCTTCTGCGGACGGCAGGGAAATCGTCATGAGCGCGCTGAAGGCGGGGGACGTGTTCGGCGCCGCCGCTTTGTTTACCGAAGACGGGGACTATGTTACCAGCGTGCGTGCTGTTTCTTCCGTTTCGGTGCTGTTTCTGGGCGAGGAGCTGGTGCACGAACTGCTTCAAATGGACTTTGCCCTCTGCGAGCGGTACCTATCCTATCTTTGCGGCAGAATCCGCTTTTTAAATAAACGAATCGAAGCATTCACCGGCGGCAGCGCCGAGCAGCGGCTGCTTTCCTACGTCGTTGGCGCGGCAAGGGAGGAAGGCGGCAGGAAGATCACCCCCGCCGTCAGCGCCACCCGGCTCGCCCAGGCACTGGACATTGGCAGAGCGTCCCTGTACCGCGCGATGGACGCCCTGGTGGAACAGGGCAGAATCGCCAAGGAAGGAAAAAGGCTGGTGCTGCTGGAAAGCGCGTCAGCAGACCCGTTGCCGACCAACTAAAACCCGACCGACCAAAGGAGTAGTCATGAAGAAAAAAGCACTTGCGATTGCCGCGCTGGCGCTGGCAATGCTGTTTGCCTTTGCCGCCTGCGCACAAACCCCGGACCAGACCGAACCCGCAGCAACTCCGCCGGAAGTGGCGGCACAGCCCGAACAGCCCGAAAACACACCGTCGAGCGAATCGTCCGCCGCCCCTTATGAACTGAACGTTGCCGCGCTGATGGGTCCTACGGGCATCGGCATGGTCAAGCTGATGGAGGGGCAGGAAGCAGGCGCGTACGAAGGATTTGACGCCAGCATTTCCCTTGCCGCCTCGCCGGACGAACTCACCGGCAAGCTCATCACCGGCGAACTGGACATCGCCTGCGTGCCCACCAATCTGGCGGCGGTGCTGTATCAGAAGACCGGAGGCGGCATCAGGCTCGCCGCCTTGAACACGCTGGGTGTGCTGTATGTGCTGGAAAAGGGCGAAAGCGTGCAGAGCATTTCCGACCTTGCGGGCAGAACCCTGCTTTCCACCGGCGAAGCCTCCATGCCGGAGTACATCATCGACTACGTGTTGGCGCAAAACGGCCTGACTGATGCTGTGACGGTGGAATATCTCACCGAGCATGCCGAACTCGCCGCCAAGGCGGTGGCGGGGGAAGTGGATCTGTGCATCCTGCCGGAGCCCTTCGTCAGCCGCGTCATCGCCAAGAATCCGGACATGCGCGTCGCCCTTTCGCTGACGGAGGAATGGAACGCCGTCAGCCCCGAAACCCAGCTTTCTATGGGCTGCATCGTCGTGCGCTCGGCTGTTTTGGAAAACCCCGAGTCCAAAGCCGCTGCGGAGGCGTTTTTGAAGGCGTACGCGGAGTCCGCCAACTATGTGGCGGAAAATCCCGAAGAAGCCGCGAAGCTGGTGGTGAAGTTCGGGATTATGGACAACGAGCAGCTCGCCGCTTCGGTGATTCCGCGCTGCAACATCGTGTTTATTGACGGTACGGCGATGAAGCAGAGCGCTTCCGCCCTTTATCAGGTGCTGTTTGCGGCCAATCCCAAGTCCGTTGGAGGGAATGTACCGGATGACGCCCTTTACTTCCTCCCCTAAATGCAAAAAACAGGGCTATACCGTGTTTGAAAGAAAGCAAAAGGGCGGTCTGCCAAAGTGGGCGGAAGCCGCCCTTTGCGCGCTGTTCTGGCTTTTTGTGTGGCAGATTCTTTCCGTTGCGGTGGGAAAGGAAGTGCTGCTCCCCGCTCCGCTGACGACGCTTCGCCGGGTCGCAAGCCTTGCGTCTTCGGGGGAGTTCTGGGCAACGTGCGCCATGTCCCTTCTTCGCATCGGCGCGGGATTCCTGCTGGCAGCGCTGCTTGGCGGCGTCATCGCCCTTTTGACCGCCTTTGTGCCCTTTTTGCGGGCGCTGTGTTCGCCGGCGCTGTCCGTCATCAAGGCAACGCCGGTGGCGTCCTTCATCGTGCTGGCGCTGGTGTGGATGAAAAGCGGCAGCATTCCCACCTTTACGGCATTTTTGATGGTGCTGCCCATCGTTTGGCTGAACACCCACGCGGGGCTGCTATCCGCCGATGAAGAGCTTTTGGAAATGGCGCGCGCCTTCCGCCTGAGCCGGCGAACGGTGTTTGCGAAAATCTATCTTCCCTCGGCGCTGCCCTACTTCACGGCAGCCTGCGGCACAGGGGCGGGGTTGGCCTGGAAGGCGGGCATTGCGGCGGAGGTGCTGGGCCGCACCGCCCTTTCCATGGGGAAGGAGATTTACGACGCCAAGATCTACCTTGAAACGGTGGACCTTTTTGCCTGGACGGCGGTGCTGATTCTGTTCAGTGTGCTGTTTGAAAAGCTGATACTTGTGTGGCTCAGGCGGATGAACAGGCGGTTTACGGGAGGGATGCAGGATGCGGTTTGACGGTTTGAATGCCTTCTACAACGGCAAGTGGGTCCTGAGGGACTTTTCCATCACGCTGCCGGATGCGGGCAGGGTGTGCTTTTTCGGTCCGTCCGGCTGCGGGAAGACCACGCTGCTGCGCGCCCTGTCGGACAGGATGACCAAAGCCGGCATGCGCGTCGCCTGGGTGTTTCAGGAGGACAGGCTCCTCCCCTGGGCGACCGCTTTGGACAATGTGGCGCTCACAGGAACAGGCAAAGACGGGGCGATGGCACTTTTAACGGCGTTCGGTCTGCAGGACGCCGCCGAAAAACGCCCCCAGGAACTTTCCGGCGGCATGCGGCGGCGGGTGGCTCTGGCGCGGGCTTTGGCATTCAAGGGGGACGTGATGATACTGGACGAACCCTTCAAAGGGCTGGACGAGGAATCCAGGGAAAACGCCGTAGAGCTGTTAAAACGGATGGGCCCGGCTTTGAGCCTTCTCGTGACGCACAACAAAGAGGAAGCCGCGCTTTTTGCAGATACGGTGCTGTATGTGGACGGCCCGCCCCTGAAACGCGCGGAATAGGCACCCGCCGAAACGAAAACCCGCTTGCGCCGGTGCGCAGGCGGGTTTATTATTCTAAGCAGTAACAAAATGATTCAGCAGAACAGCCCGTCGTTACCGAAGGCTTCAGCAAAGGATGAGCATGGATAAAAAACGCAAGGCGAACGTCATACTCTGGTCCGTCGTTACCGTGGCCGTGTGCGCGGCGGTGGCGCTGAAGGTGGACTGGGCGGCATTTTCAGCCGCCGCAGGGCAGATCCGCCTGCCGAACGTGCTTCTTGCCTTCGCGTTTCTTTTTGCCGGCAAGTTCGTGTACGCGGCGAAGTGGAAGGCGGTATGCCCGCCTTTTCGGTACTGGACGCTGTTGAACGTGGTGCTGGGCAGTTCACCGCTGTTTCTGCTGCCCGCCGGCGGCTTTTTTTCAGACGCGTACCGCATCGCCACGCTGCACAAAAGGGGAGGGGAGTTCGCCGCCGCCACTTCCGTGCTGCTGGACAGGCTGACCATGCCACTTTCCATCATCTGCGTGTGGCTGCCGCTGATGGCGGTATTCGATGACGCGGGCTATCCGGCGGTGGTGTACGTGCTTCTCGCGCTGCTGGCGCTGGTTCTCATCCTTTTCGTGTTCGCCTTTTTGAACAGCAGGGTGCGGGGAAGGATTCTTGCCTTTAGCTCCCGCCACGCGAAATCAAAGCTGGGAAAACGCATCGACGGCGGGCTTCAAAAAGCTTCCGCCGCCGTCGATGCGATGCAAATTGGTCCCGTCCGGGTGCTGCTGTCGGTGCTGTTCGGCCTTCTGGGCGACTTGACCACCGCGGGGGTGTATTTCGCCATCGGCAGCATGCTGGGGGTGAATCTGCCGCTTCTGAAGTGGGTGTTTGTGTACGCACTGCCCCTCATCGCCACCACCGCCATCCCCACCGTGGGAGGCCTGGGCGTGCGGGACGGCACGGTCATCGCCTTTTTGGCGGCTTATGGCGTGTCCACCGGCGTTGCCCTGACGGTTTCGCTGTTTTACACCGGCGCTGTGACCGTATGTGCGCTTGTTAGCTGGCTCTTGCACTTGAGCTTCAAAAACAGGGTCATTTGAGGATGTAGACCTTCACATTGTTCCGCCTGCCCCAACGCATGCATTCTGCGAACGTGTCCATGAACAGGTCGATCTGGAAGCGGTCGGTATGGCGGAACGCGCCGGTATCGCCGGCGACGCCGTAGCCATACCCTTCGACGTACAGCTTCGTGCCGTAGGGAATCTGATCGGGGTTCACGGCAATCATGCCCACATAGGGCATCACGCCGGTGGCGGTGCGGTTGCCGGTGTGGGTGTAGGCCGTCGCCTGCACGTAGATCACCTTTTCAATCTCGCTTTCCTTGGGCGGGCCGCGGCGCTCGCGTTTGTCGTTCTTCAACGAGATTTCCGCAGGGGCGGACACCGCCTTATCCACCACCTTGGTGCCGACGAGCAAGATTTCGGTAACGGGCTCTTCCGTAACCTCCTGAGATACCAGGGTGCTGCTCACGAGTTTGCCGTCTTCATACACTTCCTCATAAACCAGCGTTTCGGTGCCGTTTTTGCCCTGCTGCTTGGTCTTGGTTTTGCCCTTTTCCAGCGTGCTGTCTTTTTTCTTTTCGGTTTTATGCTTGATGGTCTTCGTTTCGGTGCGGGTGCGCACCTCGCGGGAGATGGCCTCGATGCGGATGCCGTCCTCTAAAAGGACATGCTGCTTCGGGGTGACGAGGTCGTTGCCGTCGTACTCAAGGCCGAGGACGTCCAATGCGTCTGCGACGTTGCCTTCCGTCATCGTCAGTTCAAAAAAGCCGTAGGCGCATTGCACATAGACCGTCATCTTAGGCTCCGGTTCCTCGACGACGGGTTCCGCGATTTCCTCTGCGGCCTGAATAACGGGCTCCGCCGCCGCAAGCGCCGCAAAGGGCTCCGCGGGAGAGTACGCCGCGGCACCGGCAACGCCGGTCAGGCACGCAATCGCGGCCAGTGTGAAAAACAAAGGCCATATCCAGCGCGCGCCGCGCCCGACGGGTCGGGGCGATTTCATGAAAATACACTCCTTTCGGGGTCAGGGTATTTTATCACGACCCTTTATGTGAGTCAAATCATCCCCCACTTTTCTGGAAATCATACCGGATTATTCTATTTATTTATGGGAATTTGCTGGTATTTATGCGTATAATTTGCATAATTTCACCACTTTGCCCAAAATTCGCCTTCTTTCGGCGCGTCTTTTTCTCGCGGGGGAAAGCTGTTATAATATTCCTATACGAATCTGGTGAAATGTGTGCGTATACGGAGTGCGGATGAAAGCGAGAACGGAATCCAAAAGAAGGCTGGCTGCGGTGCTTGCTCTGGCGATGGCGCTTTCTTTTGCGCTGGGCGCGCTGAACGGCTGCGCTTCGAAGGAGGGCATGGAGCCGGACGACGCGGCGCTGCGCTTCATTGCGCTGTTGAACGACGGTGAGTACGAGCAGGCCTACGGTCTGTTGACCGCCGCCGCGCAGGAAAAAATCACCGAGGCGGAGTTTTCGAAAAAATACGGGGGCATATTCTCCGGTCTGGGCGTGAAGGAAGTCATCATCGGCGAAAACAGCTTCACCCAGAGCGCGATGTACGCCACCTTTGCCTACACCGCCACCTACCGAACCGCTTCCTACGGCGACATTACCAAAACCTTTACCATGCCCCTTCATTCTGAAAGCGGCGAATGGCGCATCGAGTGGACGCCTTCGCTGATTTTCCCGGAGATGACCTGGGGGGATTCGGTGTATGCCCGGGTAATCAAGGCGAAAAGGGGAGAGATCTTCGCCAAGGACGGAACGCTTCTTGCCGGCAACATCCCCGGCAGCACCGCATTTGCGGACCGAACGAAGGTTGGGGACGTTGGTTTGTTCTGCGTCGCGGCGGCGCAGATCCTCGGCATGAAGGCCGAGGATGTGCAAAAGTGCTTTGACGCGACAACGGCGAACATCGTGACCTTTAAGGCATGGCGCAAAGGAGAACTGCCGGAGGAAACGCGCAGCGCATGGCTGTCCCTCGCCGGTACCGGGGTGGATGATTCGAGCTTCACGGTGTTTCGCACCTATCCGCTGGGGGAAGCGTTTTTCCACCTGATCGGCTATGTGGGCAGGGTCACCAAAGAGGAAATGGACGCCTTCGCCGGAACGGAGAAGGAAAAGCTGTACGACGGGGATTCCTACATCGGCAAAGCCGGCCTGGAACTGGCATATGAAGAGGAGCTCCGCGGCAGGGACGGTTACGAGGTATACGTTTCCGGAGAGAATGGAAAAATCAACATCATCCCCACGGTGAACGCGCAGGACGGGAACGACCTTTGGCTGACCATCGACGCGCGCGACCAGCAGGCCGCCTACGACCTGCTCGCAAACTTTTTGATGGATCAGCAGGGCGGCTCCGTGGTGCAGATCGACCCCACCACCGGCGCAGTGCAGGTGATGGTGAGTTATCCTTCGGCGGACCCGAACGCATTTGTGACAGGCGTTTCGTCGGAGTATTACAACTATCTGCTTTCCGAAACAGCCTATCAGCCGCTGTTCAACCGCAGTTTGTTCGGCAGGTATCCGCCGGGCTCCATCGTCAAGCCCTTTACCGCCATCGCGGCGCTGGAGGGCGGGGTGATTTCCAAAAACTCCGTGTTCCCCTACAGGATTGAGGACAATAAGTGGCGCCCCAACCGGTCGGACTGGGTATACCCCGCCATCACGCGCGTGAAGAACCGGGGCGATGCCTGCGATTTGTACAACTCCATTATTTATTCAGACAATATCTACTTCGCCTGGGCGGCGATGGAGCTGGGGCAGGAGCGGTTCTTTGAGTTCTTTGAAAAGAAGCTGGGCTGGGGGGCGAGCGTTCCCTTTGATTTGACCGTGTCCCGCGCCCAGATCAAAAAAGAAAAGACCGAGTTCAACATCAAGTACCTGGCAGACAGCGGCTACGGCCAAGGCGAAATGCTGATTTCCCCCTTCCAGGCGGCGCTGTTATACTGCACGCTGTCCAACGAGGACGGGGCGATCTACAAGCCCTACGTCATCGAAAAACGCTGCTGCGCCGAAGGGCAGAAGTACGAAGTGAAGGACGCCGCCGTACCGGAGCTCTGGATGAAAGCGGGCTTCGAGTCCGGCGCCCGAAACGCCATCGAAAAGGCCCTTGCCGACGTGACCACGGTGGGTACGGCAAAGTCGCTGCGGCCGCCCTTTGAAATGGCGGGCAAAACGGGCACCGCGGAAATCGGCAGCGAGAAGGACAGGGAAATCGGCTGGCTGGCGGTGTATAAGAACGAAGCGCCGAAAAACACCGTTCTGGTGGTAACGCTGGATACGCCCGAGGGCTACAGCGAGGTCAAGCTGCAGATCGCGCGGTATCTTCTGCGCCTCGAAGTGCGGCTGGACGAAAGCGACGCAAGCCTGTTGGATCATCAAGGATAAAGCGGCAGCCGCCGCGGATAAAGGATAAAATGAAGGATATTAGCTCGCCCGCCGCCGTGCGGGCACTGTTGAAAGAACGGGGCCTTTCGCCCAACAAGTCCCTTGGCCAGAACTTTCTGTGCGACGCGAACATCATCAGAAAAATCGCGGACGCTGCAGGGGTCAGCAGGGACGATGCCGTGCTGGAAATCGGCCCCGGTTTGGGCGCTTTAACACGGGAATTGTGTGACAGGGCGAAACGAGTCGTGGCTGTGGAAATCGACTCCGGCCTTGCGGAAGTGCTGAAGGACACGCTTTCGGACAAGGACAACGCCACCGTGCTTCACGAGGACTTTTTGAAGTGCGATTTAACGGAACTGCACAAGGCGCTGGGCGGCGGCCCTTTTCGCGTGGCGGCGAATCTGCCCTATTACATCACCACGCCCATCATCATGCGCCTTTTGGAGTCGGGGTTGCCCGTTCAATCCATGAGCTTTCTGATTCAGAAGGAAGTGGCGGAACGCATGGCGGCGGCGCCGAAAAACAAGAGCTACGGCTCCCTTTCCATCGCCGTGCAGTACCATACCGACGTTTCAGTGGTGCTGAACGTCCCAAGAGGCTGCTTTTTGCCCCCGCCGGGGGTAGACAGCGTGGTGGTCCGCCTGGAAAAGCGCCCGCCTAAAGTTTTGGTACCTTCGGAAGAGGACTTTTTCAAAATCACCAGAGCCGCCTTCGCGATGCGAAGAAAAACTCTGGTGAACAACCTGTCCGCAGGGTTGGGCATTTCCAAAGAGCGGGCAGAGGGGCTGCTTAAGGCCGCCGGCTTGCCTGTAACCGTACGGGGGGAGGAGCTCTCCCTCGAACAGTTTGCCGAAATTGCCAGGGTCTACGCGCAAAACGGCGGATAAAACCCCCATGCCTTGACGCAATGAAGCGTATTTGTTATGATTTGCCTCAGCCGGAACACGACTAATAACGGAGGTTTCGTGGTGAACATCAAGATTACGGCAGACAGTACCTGCGATCTTTCCCCGGAGCTGATCAAAGCGTACGAGATCGACATCATACCCCTTTACATCATCAAAAACGGCGACTCGTTCAGGGACGGCGTGAACATCACGCCGGAGGATATTTT
The DNA here is from genome assembly GCA_050945935.1 of Christensenellales bacterium. Taxonomy (GTDB): domain Bacteria; phylum Bacillota; class Clostridia; order Christensenellales; family CALWSW01; genus CALNBC01. The sequence goes on along the minus strand of JBMNTW010000002.1, from coordinate 8,368 downwards.
TACCCACGTTTCCAACGGGGGCGATATCTGCACCACTTCCGCCCTGAACGTTTCGGATTATATGGAGAAGTTCTCGGAACTTTCTCCCCAATATGATGCCGTGATCCACATCAACATCAGCGCCGAGTTTTCCGCCTGTTTCCAGAACGCCACCCTTGCCGCCGCAGAGTTTCCAAACGTTTACGCCGTCGACTCCAGAAATCTGTCCACGGGCAGCGGCCATGTGGTCATCGAAGCGGCGAAGATGGCAAAAAGCGGCATGGACGCGAAGGATATTGTGAACAAGCTCAACGAGCTGACAGGCAGGGTGGAAGCCAGCTTCGTGATCGACAAGCTGGAGTACCTGAAAAAAGGCGGCCGATGCTCCGCGCTGGCGGCGCTGGGCGCGAACCTGTTGAACCTGAAGCCCTGCATCGAGGTGAAGGACGGCGCGATGCACGTCGCCAAGAAGTACAAGGGCGCCTTTGAAAAGTCGCTGAAAAAATACGTCAAGGACCGCCTGGAAGGCAGGACGGACATTGACTGCAGCCGCATCTTCATCACGTCCTCCGGCTGCAAGCCCGAGGTCATCAACATGGTGCGCGATACTGTGGAGGAAACCCTGCATTTTGACGAGGTCCTCATCACCACCGCAGGCTGCACCGTTTCCAGCCACTGCGGCCCGAACACCCTGGGTATCCTGTTCATGCGAAACGCATGAGAATGCAAGCAAAAACCCCGTGCGCACAGCCCGGGGTTTTTTCTATTCTTGTTTTTCGATTCAAAACGCACAAAAAGGGCTGCCGCGTTCTCGTTGCGGCAGCCCCCGACGCATGTGCCTGAGTGTTCGCTCTCAGGGCTTTGGGGGAGACAATCAAGAGGAAGGAGGGTATGCTGACGACAAAGTCGGTCAACGTGACTGCAAAAGGGGGATGACGGTGGGCGTGCGTGTTTTTCAATATGTTTCTGCCGCGCTCCCGGCGGCGCATCGTGCTTTGCTCGGTGTAAGAACGAAAACGCGGTCCGACCGTGCCGAACCGCGTTGTGCATATCCCAAATCCGTCCGCGCAGAAAAACGCGAACGCAGGGAAATGACGCATGACTCCTTCGGCAACTGGCTGCCATAGGCATTCGCCCTTAGGCCCTGTAGCTTTGCGCAGCCCGGTTTCCCGGGGGTTGCTATTGTCGTGTGAGAAGGTTTATTGAATTTTGAGGGGACAAACGCTTAAACGGCGGAAAGCTCCTTGGGGATCTCCACATCGGGCTGGAAGGACCGCAGCCAGAAGATGAAGTCCTTCGCCTTTTCGTAAAGGTCCAGGGCGACGGACTCGTCCACAAAACGGGCGGTGATGTTCTTGTAGGAGAATGGGTAGTCGGACATGTAGTAGAACATCACGTCCACCAGGAAGTCCTCGCACTCGTCCCGCCGCCGTCTGAACTCCGCGGACGCCTCGATGCCGGAAAACGCCGGGCTCTTGGTGATCTTGTTGAACAAAAACGTCACGTTGTGGGTTTTGGGTGCCTCGGCATCCATGTAATACACATACATGCCCTTGAGCTGGCGCTCAATCGCCTGCTGGCAAAGGAAGGTGACATACACCCAGCGCTTGCCGGCAATCAGCGTTTCGATGGTCTCCAAATCGTAATTGGAGAGCATCAGCCAGTATGAGTATTTTTCGAGTTTTTTCATTCCTGGGCACCTCCAACACAATCCAGCGCATTGCTTGTCACAAGAGTCAGCAGCGCGGACGTTACGCGTTCGTCAAAAAGATGGGTCTGTTCGCAGAGTTCTTTTGCGGCTTCCAGGGGCGTTTTCACGTGGTTGTAGCCGCGGTCGGAGATCATGGCGTCAAACACGTCCGCGACGGTGACGATTTTCGCTTCGAAGCTGATCTCGTCCGCGGTGATTCCCATGGGGTAACCGCTGCCGTCCAGGCGTTCGTGGTGGTTCTGGGCGATTTCGGCAATACGTTCGCCGAAATGGGGGCGAAGAAGGCGCGCGCTGTCCAGCGGGTGGCGCATGATGTAGCGGTATTCGCCGGGGAGCAGCTTGTCGTTCTTTTTGAGGATTTCGTCCGGAACGAAGCACTTTCCAACGTCGTGGAACAGCGCCGCCACGGCCATATCGTCCATCGAAACGCCGGAACACTGGTCCTTCAAAAGCTCATAGAGCTTGATGGAATAGCGCAGTACGTTCTTGCTGTGGTTGAATGTGTAATGGTCCTTGTCGTTGATGCGCATCAAAAGGCGCGTCAGGTCGTCGTGGAATCCAAACAGCGAATCAAAAACAGGCCGATTCGTCACATAGAGGATGCGGGTTTCCTGCTCGGTTTTGAGCAGGATGTCTTCTTTCAGTCCGTTCACATAGAAGGAATCGCCGGGCAGGAGGACCTTGGTTTCGCCGTCGACGGTCAGCTCGACGCTGCCGTCAAAGATGAAGAAAAACTCAAGGGTTTCAGGATCTTCCGCCGGGGTGACCCAGAAGACCGCGTTGGGAAGCACGGTCTGGACCATGATTTCAATATCGTCCCGCTTGGCAAGCAGGCGAAGCCGCATGGCGTCTAAGCCAGCTTCGGGATTGCCTGTGTCGGAACTGTTGACGAATATTCCTTCCATCCGCGCGTTCTCCTCGGTGACGAATCAATGGGAATCTCAATGCCGAAGGCCACAATCTCTTCCACAATGCCGTTCGGGTCTTCCAGCTCGTTCAGGCCGAAAGCCTGGACCTGTACGTCCTGGGAGAACGAGCAGCAGATTTTGGAAAGAGCGCGGTATTCGTTCAAAAAATTGGTCTTGTCCAAATCGAAGAACACGGCTATGTCAATATCGCTTTCGGGGGTCTGGGTACCCTTGGCATATGAACCGAACAGCACGATCTTCGCGACGCCGGGAATGCGGGAGATCTCGGCCGCCAGCTCATGGATGAGCGGGTGAATGATTTCGGCTGTGCTGGTCAAGATTGCTCCCTCCTCCCTGATAAAATTGGTTTCGGCCGTAATCCGGCTGTTAAATATTAATGACTTTTAACGGATCGACGAGCACCCACCTGCCGTCAATCCAGTGGCGCTCGTACTCGCAGACCACCGTTGCGCCGATGGACGTTGCATAGGCGAACACCGGCTTGGTGATGCCTTCCACCGTTTTTAAGAGCCAGGCAACATCGTCATAGGGCGTGGCCTGGGCGATTTTCACCAGGGCAAAAATCTGCAGATTTGCCGCAAGCACCATGGTGTGGAGCTTGAGCTTTTGCGCGAGGGTGGGGGTTTTCAGGACGGTCGTTGTGCTTGTGCGTCCGTCAGCAAAGGCGACGGACGGAATCGCGGCCATCAGGATGATGACGCTGAGCAGAATGCAGATGATGTTCCTCTTTTTCATGATTGCTCCCTCCTAAGATTAGCGTCGTTCTGTGATGGGTTTCTTCCGTCCACGACGGCAAATGAAAACACAAAACACAGCCTGCGTTTCATTTGCCAGGCTGCTGATGCCTTTCAGGACGTGCAGTATGCGAACTGACTGCACATCTTGCGTTATGACATACGGCAGCTGGCTGCCATAGGCTTTCGCCGTTAGGCCCTGTAGCTTTGCGCCGCCCGATTTCTCGGGTTTTGCCCTTATCGTGGGGATAAGAATTTGCTTATCCACTGTCATGATAATTGCATGTGGACAACCTGTCAAGATTTGGCAAAAATTCGCTTTAAACGCGCATTTTTTGTGACCGAAAAAACGGGCGTAACAGCAAAAACCCCCAATTCTTTCCGAATTTGTGGGGGTTTTTGGTAATTTGCAGGGGGAATGTGACTCGTTTTGTTACCAGAGATTTAAAATTGAGCGCACGCTGTAGTACATATCGTCCGGCAGCCAGCCCAGAAGTTCTTGCGGGAACAGCTTCATAAAAAGATACAGCGCTGCGAGAATGACGAGGCAGATGAGAGAGAGCAGCAGATACGCTTTGGAAAGATTGCGCCGGTTCGTGTTTCTGGAAGCGCCCAGCGCCCAGATGGCCGCCACAATGTGGCCGAGGACGGGGATCATGAACAAAACCAGCGTCCAGAAATAGCCCGCCATGGAGATGACTCTGGCAAATTCGTTCTGCGGCGTTGCGACGGGATCCAAAGGAGCCTGCCGCGAAGGCGCGTTTTCGCGAACCGGAGGGGTTGCGGCACGGGAACGTTCCTGAAAGGACGGCGCAGGGGAGAAGGGAGGCTCCGGATTAAAGGAAGGCTCCGGGTTAAAGGGAGGCTCCGGATTGAAGGGAGGCTCCGGGGCAGCGTCCGCCTTCGGTGCCGGCTCGCCGGCATCGGGCAGCGGTTCGAGGATGACGGTCTCCTTGCCGCTTTGGGTTTCAGGGACGGGCGGGTCCGCCATCGGCTGGATGGACGGGGCTGCCTGGCTGACTAGGGCGCCGCAGGAGGTGCAGAAGCGGGAGGATTCCTCCAACTGTGCGCCGCAGGAAGTGCAAATGGGCATGCTTGTTCCTCCTTAATGCGTGAAGTGAGCAATCAGACCTGAAAAAACGATTGGCTGGCGCAAACGAAAGCATTGGCGCCAACGGCAGGGATAACATTAAAACGGTTATGAATACCATATTATACCAATAGCGATGAGCGTTGTCCAACAATGCGCGGCATTCCCGAAAAAAAGCCGGAAAAGCGATGCTTTTCCGGCCAGATGACTTGTGCGCTACATCACATAGTTGATAATGCAGATGAAATGAAGGATGCTTCCCAGCAGCACGAAAACGTGGAACGCGCAGTGCATGTACTTCTTTTTGCTGCCGATGCCGTAAAACACGGCGCCAAGCGTGTAGGCAATACCGCCGGCAAGCAGCAGCGCGAAGGCGGCGCGGGGCAGAATCAGCAGAATGCGGGGCAGCACCACAACGATCATCCAGCCCGAGCAGATGTAACACGCCATGGAAAACACGCGAAAGCGCTTCAAATCGATGGCGGTCAGTATGATGCCCAGCGCGGCGGACACCCATATCACGCCAAACAGTATCCAGGCAAGTAGAGGGTCGCTGTTTCGGATGCTGACCAGCAGAATGGGGGTGTACGTTCCGGCAATCAGCAGGTAGATCGTGCAGTGGTCGATGACCTGCATCACTTTTTTGGCGGTTTCCGCCTTTTTGGGGTTCAGCCCGTGGTATATGCTGGACATGGTGTAAAGCGCCAGCATGGAAAGCCCATACACCACGCCGGTGGCAACGCCCCAGGTGTTGTTTCGGCCCGCCGCCACGATGACGCAGGCGAGGATGACAAAAAAGGCAAAGGCGCCGCCCACGGTGTGGGACACCATGTTGAAAATTTCCTCCCCGCGGGAGTAGCTGGGCAGTGTTCGTTCTGACAGGGGCGTGCGTTTCATCATTCACCTTTTTGAACTGTTTTGGTATTAAACAGCATAGCACGCAAGGGCTTCGGGCGCAACCCGTCGCCGTTGAAAACAGTCCGGACAGCGCCGTTTTCTGCGTATGCTAAACAGTGTAAAAGTGTTCCTAAATGCCCGGCAAAATCGCAAGAACAGAGGAATCGCAAGAAGCAATCGCACGGCTTTTGGCTGTTGGACGGGCGGAAAGTATCGCCGGATGCGTTGAAAGGGCATTCCTGATTTGTTACAATCATACAAAAGTATAAGGAGGCTTTCCCCATGCGTATCGCGATTTACGGCGCAGGTTCATTGGGCATCATTCTCGGCGCGTACCTTGCAAAAGCCGGTCTGGATGTGGAACTGGTCAACCGGAACAGGGACCATGTACACGCGTTAAGGGAAAAGGGCGCGACGGTGGTTGGCAAAGCAAGCATGAACGTGCCCGTCAAGGCGGTGTTCCCCAACGAGATGGAAGGGCCGTACGACGTGGTGTTCCTTCTCACCAAGCAGCTCAACAACGCCCAAACCGCCGCCTTTTTAAAACCTCTTCTTTCACCAGACGGCGTGGTCTGCACGCTGCAAAACGGCATCCCCGAACCAGAGCTTGCCGAAATCTTAGGCAAAAACCGTGTTCTTGGCGGCACCGTTGCCTGGGGCGCGACGCTCAAAGGCCCGGGTGTATCGGAACTGACCTCGGACGTGGACAGCCTGACCTTCGGCATGGGCGGCATGGAGGGCACTTCGCCCGAAACCATCGAAAAGGTGAAGGAAATCCTTGAAAAGATGTGCCCCGTAGAAGTGTTCGACAATTTCCAGGGCGTGCGCTGGACCAAGCTTCTGACCAACGCCGCGTTCTCCGGCATGGGCACCGTCATCGGCGGCACCTTCGGGGACGCGGTGGACAACAAGAAGGCGAGAAGGGTCGCCCAGTACGTCATTAAGGAGTGCATCGACACGGGGCACGCCGCCGGCGTGACCTTCGCACCCGTGCAGGGGAAGGATATCGTGAAGCTGTTTTACTTTAAGGGTGTGCTCAAGCGCATGATTTCCTTCGCCATCATCCCCGCGGCGATGAAGAAGCACCGTGCCATCAAGCCCAGCATGCTGCAGGACATTGAAAAGGGCAAGCCCTGCGAGGTGGAAGCCATCAACGGCGCGGTCTGCCGCACCGGAAGGAAGTTCGGTGCGAAAACACCCTTCAACGACCGCATTGTGGACATCATCAAAAAGATGGAGCGGAAGGAGCTCGTTCCGTCCGTCGATAACCTCAGGTATTTTGATGACCTGCTTTGATGAAAGGATGCAGATATGGACGCTTTTTACGCCGCGATGCGGGATGAGTACATCGAATTTGCCAAAAAGGTCACCGCTTTTCGCTCTTTGCCGGGGGAGGAGAAGCCCCTGGCGGACTTCTTTTTGAAGGAGTTCGAAAAGCTGGGCGTGGAAGCCTTTCGGGACGGGGCGGGGAACGTACTCGCCGTTTTGCGCGGCACCGGCGGCGGCCCGAACGTGATGCTTAACGGCCACTTGGACATTGTGCCAGAAGGCGAGCTGAGCAACTGGGCGCCCTATGACCCCTTTGACGCGACGCTGGTGGACGGTGAACTCATCGGAAGAGGGCTTTCGGACCTGAAGGGCGGGCTTTGCGCCCAGTTCTTCGCCTTCCGCCAGTTCGTGCTGGCAGCAAAACAGGGAAGGCGCATGCCGGGCAATTTGCTGTTTGCGCTGGTGACCATGGAGGAACCCGCCGAAAGCATGGGCACGGAGTACCTGTTTGACGTTACGTTAAAGGAACTGAACCTCTCCTGCGATTTGGTGTACCTGTCCGAGCCCACCTCCGGCGACCTTGCGCTGGGGCATCGGGGCAAGGTGGAACTGGTGGTGGACGTTTTCGGCCGCACCGCCCATTCCAGCCAGCCCAAGGAGGGCATTTCGGCGGTGGAAAAGGCGATTCCGGTGCTCAACGCCGTGTTCGACGGCTTCGGCGACCCGCCGGACGTGCATCCGCTGCTGGGCGAAAGCTCGATGACGGTGACGGACATGGAAGTCCGCCCCGGCGGGCTTTCGGTGATTCCCGACCTTTGCAGGATTTACGTGGACCGCCGTTATCTTCCCCCCAAGACCACGGCGGACTGTGTGGCCCAGATTGAGGCGTTTCTGCAAAGGCAGAAGGTGAAAGACCCCGAGTTTTCCGCCAAGGTATACCCAAGAACCACTTTGCGCACCTGCTACACGGGCTATCAGAAGGAGATGGAGCGCAAGCACCCGGCGTGGATCACAGAAAAGGACCATCCCTTTGTGGTGCAGTCCTTTGAAGCGCTGCGCCAGATCGGCCAGAACCCCTCGGAAAAGTACTGGAAGTTCGGCACCGACGGCAGCATCACCAAAGGCGCGCACGGCATCCCCACCATCGGCTACTCCACGGCGGAGGAGCGCTGGGCGCACCAGCCGAAGGAAAGGGTCAACGTGGACGCGATGCTTTCCTGCATCGAGGGCTACGCGGCGATGCTTTGCGCCGTGTACGGCGTTTCGACGAGGGACATTCAGGTTTGATTCGCGGTCCTTCGGGGACGTTTATTGAGATTCGGAGGCAACCATGGAACGCATACTGCTGGTGGAGGACGACGAGGCGATCATCTCCGGACTGACGGAGTATTTGAGCGCGGAACGGTTTACCGTGTCCTCCGCCCGAACGAAACAAGAAGCACTTAAAAAGCTGGAGCAGGAGGAGTTCGACCTCGCGTTGCTGGACGTGTCATTGCCGGACGGCAGCGGCTATTCCCTTTGCCCGGCGATTAAGGAACGGGGCATACCGGTGATTTTCGTCACCGCGTCGGGGGATGAGTACAGCGTCGTCGCCGGGCTGGACATGGGGGCGGACGATTACGTCTCCAAGCCCTTCCGCCCGAGGGAACTGCTTTCCCGCATCCGCAGCGTGCTAAGAAGAAGCGGCGGCGGGCAGGCCCTGACGTTGGGGGACGTGACGCTGGACCCCGTGCGCGGCATGGCGAAAAAGGCGGGGAAG
>JBMNTW010000001.1:0-23546 GCA_050945935.1 Christensenellales bacterium | reverse complement strand
GTATTGATTTGACTGTTCTATCATCCGCCTTAAACGGCGAACCAATGCTGAAAAACGGGGTTTAACGGCAGAGCATGCCGCCGCTGACGTCCACGCAGGCGCCCGTCATATACGAGTTCCTGGGCGAAACGAGGAAGGTGATGACGTCCGCCGTTTCGTCCGGGGTGCCGCAGCGGCCCAGGGGAATGCGGGTCTTGTAGTACTCGATTTGCTCGTCGGTGAGGAAACCGGGGGAAACGGTCATACCGGGAGCGGCGGAGTTGACGAGAATATTGTGCTTTGCCACTTCCTTCGCGAGAGAAACGGTGAAGGCGACCACGCCGGCCTTCGCGGCGGCATAGTGGGCGTGATAGGTGGTGGAACCCTTGAACGCCGCCTGGGACGAGAAGTTCAGAATCTTGCCGGGCTTGTTGTTGTCGATCCAGTAGTTGCACAGCCAGCGGTTGGTGAGGAACACGCCGGTGAGGTTGATTTCCATGGTGCGGTTCCATTCGTCCAGCGGCATGTCGATGACCTTGTTGGTGGGCCACAGCATGGCGGAATAGACCAGAATGTCCACCGTGCCGAACTTTTCAATGGTGAACTTGAACAGGGCGTCCACATCGGCTTCCTTGCTGGCGTCGCACTTGAAAGAGTAGGCGCATCCTTCGCCGCCGACGGAAATCATTTCCGCAAGGCTCGCTTTGGCCTTTTCGTCGTTGCTGGAATAGGCGATGACGACGTTCGCGCCTTCTTCTACCAGCCTTTTGCTGCACGCGCGGCCGATGTTGCTGGATCCGCCCACCACAACAGCTACTTTTCCTTTGAGACCAAGATCCATCTTCTTCCTCTTTCCCGCGCCCGCAGGAAAGCGGACGCATTGATGTATTTTTATAAAATTGATTGTTAATTATACAGGGCTAACTCTGAAAAGAATGTTCTTTTCGCACACGTTGGTGTTAGATTAAGGGAATATCATGACCGTTTGGATTTTCATCGCAAACATAGTATATCGTTGTCACCGGCATGTGTCAATACGTCATAAGACAAAATCAACTTGAAAACCCTTGCTTGCCGTATCGCGCAAGTAATATGACCTCATCAGATGTCTTAGAAGCCTCTCTGCTTTAGACTTCCCTATTTTGCGATATTTTTAGCGAAGTTTCGCTCCCCTGGGCGTTGCCCACCAAAGCGCTTTGTGATATGGTGAATGAGGGTTGACCAGGCGCGAAGACGCCTTTTTTATTGAACGGCAAATAAATGTGCCTCAATAATGAATATTTATTCATTCAAGCGCATTCTTCGCTTCGCTGCGCAATCAGCCGGAAGGCGGCATGCAGCCCTTGCGCCGCAGGGCGTTCCTTCCCCCTGCCAGAAGAGCAAACATGAATAGACATGAATAGTGTTGAAACCGGGAGGTATAAATGTACAGGATGATCGCCACGGACGTCGACGGCACCCTCGTCGACAGCCGCAACACACTCACCGAACGCACAGCAAACGCCATTCGCGCGGCGGAGGAGGCAGGCGTCAAAATCGTCATCGCTTCCGCGCGGCCCTACGGGTCCATCGAGGGGCTGCTTTCCCGTCTGGCGCTGAAGGACCCCTATGTGATCGCCGGTTCCGGCACATCGATCTGGCAATCCGCCGCCAACAAGGAAAAAATCCACCTTTCCCTTTCCGCCGAGCAGGTGCGCGAATGCGCCCGCTTTGCCTCCCGTTACGGCTACGGCTGCCTCGCCGTGAAGCACGACGGCAGCTTTTACTACGCACCGGGCATGGGATGCGCCGATTATTACGGAGGCATTTTCAAAACGCCTTCCTATCCCGTGGATTACGAAACAGAGAACTGCACCGACTGCTGCAAGATCATGCTGTTTACCGAGGTCGATGCAGACGACATCGCCCTTTGCCTGGAACGGGTGAAAGGCGAGCTCAGCCATTTCAGCTTCAGCAAAACCTGGCGCAACATTGTAGAGGTGTATCCCGCCGGCGTGTGCAAGGAAAACGCCATGGCGGAAATCGCGAAGATGCTCTCCATCCCCCTTGCGGAGGTCATCGCCCTCGGTGACGACCGGGTGGACATGGGCATGATCCGCATGGCGGGGCTGGGCGTCGCCATGGAAAACGGTGACGGTGACCTCAAGGCCGCGGCAGACTTCGTGACCCTTTCCAACGACGAGGACGGCGTCGCCCACGTGATTGAAAAGTTCATCCTGAACGCGTAAGCGCCCTTTGCAAGAAAAACCCGGCAGGAAAAACCTGCCGGGTTTTATTATCTGCTTTGAAACACGACGCTTTTAGCGCATCAGCATGCCGCCGTTGACGTCCACGCAGGCGCCCAGCATATAGCTGTTGCGCGGGGACACCAAAAACGCCACGATTTCCGCCATTTCCTCGGGCGTTCCGATGCGGCCCATGGGGATGCGGCTCTTGTAGTACTCGGCGCCCTTTTCGTCGATCAGACCTTCGCCGACCACGGCGGTCATGCCGGGGGCGACGCAGTTGGTGATGATGCCGTACTTGCCCAGTTCCCTGGCCATGGACTTGCTGAACGCCACCACGGCGCCCTTGGATGCTGCATAGTGGGCATGGTGGGTGGTGGAGCCGTTATAGGCGGCCTGGGAAGCGAAGTTCAAAATCCAGCCGGGCTTGTTGTTGTCCAGCCAGTACTTCGCCAGCCACTTGTTGGTCAGGAACACGCCGTCGATGTTCACGGCCATGGTCCTTCTCCACTCGTCGTAGGGAATGTCCACGATTTTGTTGGTGGGGTAGTGCATCGCGGAGAAAACCAGAATGTCCACGGAGCCGAATTTTTCGATGGTGTGCTTGAAGAGCGCGTCCACGGCGTTTTCGTCGGCAATGTCGCACTTATAGGCGAAGAAGTTCGCGGGATCGCCCACTTTTGCCATGCGCTCCAGGGTGATTTTTGCCTTTTCGTCGTTGCTGGAGTAGTTCACAACGACTTTGCAGCCCTCTTCCACCAGCTTGATGGCGCAAGCCCTGCCGATGTTGGAAGAACCGCCCACGACGACGGCAACTTTGTTTTTCAGTTCAAGATCCATTTTTCCCCTCCTGCTGTTGCAAGAAATGTCTGATTGCCATGACGGGATGGCGCAGCGGCATTCGCAGAACCGGAATACCGCACCGCTCTTTCCGGATGGCGCCCCGCATGTCCGGCCGGCAGAAGCGCTCGGCATATGGAATCGGGTACACATAGCATGCCCGGCCCCGAAGGCGCGAAAACGCGACGGAGGAACGGCCGGATTTTCACACGGCCCGGCGCACCCAGTTTCGGGCAGGCCGGGCCGGCGGTTTATGGGTTGCGCTTACGATTAATCGGGGTAAATGATAACCTTCAGGGCGTTGCCGCTCTGGGCCATCGCGAAGGCTTCCTTAAACTTGGAGAGCGGGTAGCGATGGGTGATGAAGCGGCGGGGATCCAGCTGGCCGGCCTTGAACATATCGAGCACCATGTCCATGTGGTGGTTGCTGGAGTCGCTGGTTCCCTGAATGAAGATTTCCTTGTAGTGAACGACGTTGGAGTCCACCGAAACGGGCGGGGAACCCTTGGGCAGACCGCCGAAGAAGTTCACGCGGCCGCGGCGGCCGGCGATTTCGATGGCCTGTTCCTGGGCCTTGCCGGAGGGGCTGGCAACGATGACAACGTCGCAGCCGAAGCCGTTGGTCTCGCGGTCGATGATCGCCTTGAGATCCTCGGTGGCGCTGTTGACGGCAAGGTCGATTTCCGGGAAGGACCTGGCCTGGTCCACGCGGTTCTGCATAATGTCCACAGAGATGACCTTGCTGGCACCCAGCACCTTCGCAATCAGGCAGTGGATGATGCCCAGCGGGCCGGCGCCGATGACGCAGACGACATCGCCAAGGCCGACCTTGGAAATCTCCTGGCCGTTCAGCGCGCAGGAGCAAGGCTCGGTGATGCAAACGTCCTGGGTGGTGAACCCTTCGGGAACGCGGTGAACGCCGCCGTTGGCAACGTGGAGCGCGGGCAGCATCACGTATTCGGCAAAGGCGCCGGGGGTGATGTAGCTGATGGCGTTCTTATCCACGCAAAGGTTCTGCATGCCCCTCAGGCAGTAACGGCAGTGGCCGCAGGGAATGATGGCGGAGCTGACGACCTTTTCGCCGATTTCAAAACCGGTGACGCCTTCGCCGAGTTCGACGATGGTGCCGGCGAACTCGTGACCGAGAATCGCGGGCATCTTCATTTTGTGGGCAGAGCCGCCGGCTTTGACGTTCCTGAGGTCGCTGCCGCAGATGGCGCAGGCGTCAACCTTCAGCACCATTCCCCCCTTGGGGGCAGTTGGCTTTTCAACCTCTTCCAGGCGCAGGTCGTCCGGCCCATAAAGACGCAATGCTTTCATTTTAGTTTTCTCCTTGGCGATTGAATTTCGCGCGTCAGCGGCGGGCAGGCAAAAGCCGGCCCGCCGCGTCGGCGATCGTATTTAGCTTACGCAGCTTTTGGCTTACAGATTAGCCAGAGCGTGCATTTCACCCTTGGTGTTCTTGTAGAGGTTCACATAGATGTTGAACATCTGCTGGTACATGTCTGCCACGGAAGGATCGGGTTCGTTGGTGATGTCCAGGTTGACCCAGTTCTTGATCTCGTCGACGCTCTTGAAGAGGCCAACAGCGAGACCGGCCAGGAAAGCGTCCGCCACGGGAGCGCCGGCAACCTTGGAAGCGTAGTCCACGGGGACCCTGAGGACGTCCGCGAACGCCTGACGGGCGATGGCAGAAGCAGCGCCGCCGTCGGTCACGGTGATGCGGTTGGGCATCATGCCCTTGTCGCGCAGCAGGACCGCGTGATGCTCAAGAGCATAGGCGATGCCTTCGAGGATGGCGCGGAACATATGGGCGCGGGTGTGGTACAGGGACAGGCCGAAGAACATGCCGCGGGCCTTGGGATCCCAGATGGGGGAACGCTCGCCCATGAAGTACGGGAGCAGGATGACGCCGTCGGAGCCCTTCGGCACGCGGGCGGCTTCGAGGTTGAGCAGTTCGTAGGCGGAAACGCCGCGCTTGCCCTGATACTCGAGTTCAGCACCGCCGAAGTTGTCGCGGAACCACTTCACGACGCCGCCGGAGCTGCCCAGACCGGCCAGAGCGATCCAGGTGCCGTTGAGGTACGGGAAGTTGATGAAGCCGGGGTCGAACACAGGCTTGTCAAGAACGACCATCCAGCAGTGGGTGGTGCCGCACATGCAGGTGGACTCACCGGGATGGATCATGCCGGTGCTCAGGCCGGAGCTGCTGGCGTCGCAGCCGTTGCCCGCGATGACGGGGATGCCGGGAGCGAGGCCGCAGAGTTCGGCGGCTTCGGGGGAGACGTAGCCGACGATGTCGGTGGCTTCGTAGATCTTCGGGAGCTTGTCAATGTCAAAGCCGCAGCGGTTGATCATGTCTTCGTCCCAACGGCGCTCGGCGATGTTGAAGAAGGGAGCGAACAGACCGGCAACGCCAGCGTCCACAACAGCCTGGCCGGTGAGCTTCAGCACGATGTAAGCGTGGGAGTTGACGAACTTCCAGGTGTTGTTGTAGATTTCAGGCTCGTTGTTCCTGATCCACATGCACTTGTAACCGGCATAGTACGGGTCGGCGATGTTGCCGGCGACCTTGAAGAGTTCTTCCTTGCCGATGTTGTTTTCAACCCACTCGCACTCCGCGGTGGCACGGCGGTCCATGTATATTATGCAGTTCCTGAGAGCCTTGCCGGAGTTGTCGACGGCGATGGCGTCCGGGGTCAGACCGGAAACGCCGATGCCGGCGATTTCAGCGGGGTTGATCTTCGCCTTGGCGACGAGGTTCTTGACGTTGGTCTGGAACTCGCCCCAGTAAAGGAGATCCGCGTTCTGCTCTGCCCATGCGGGACGGGGGATTTCCACGTCGTGCTCGGTGGAAGAGGTAGCGAGGATGTTGCCGGCGAGGTCAATAATGACGCCCTTGCTGCCGGATGTGCCGATGTCGTATCCGAGAAGATACTTCTTTTCCATGTGACCCTCCCTAAATGTGTGATGTGTTTTTCTGTTTCCCCTATGATATCTGCGCCGAATGTGCGCAAATTAAGAATCAAAAAGCAGGCATGTCCTATGGATTGGAGTGAATATTTATGCGAATTGCATTATTTTTATGCGGTCGACTTCTATTTTTAGTTTATCAGAAAATATACATGCGGTCAATAGATAATGAATTTGTGAAACGAATTTTACAAAGACGTGTTTTTTTGTCGAATTATTAACAGGACGATACAAATCCTTATATAGGTTAAGCAATATTCAGGGCGATATTATTCTTGCTTTGCCCAAAGATGTTCTATATACTTTGATGTATAAAATTCATGATTTCCCGCATACGAAATCAGGTTGAGCAACAGGAGGTTTACCATGAAGTTCGGCGAGATGTCGATACATGAACTGATCGATCCCAAGGGTTTCCCCTGCGAATGCGGCAGGACCCACAAGATCGACCTCAAGTTTCTTCGCGTTGGCAGCGGCGTGATCCAGACCACGCCGGAAGCCATTCAGACCCTGGGCTGTTCGTATCCCTTTGTCGTCTGCGACGAGCATACCTATAAAGCTGCGGGCGAACAGGTCGTTGAGATCCTGAAAAAGGCGAACATCAAGCACAAGCTGTTCATCCTGCCCGCCAGGAAGGAACGCCCGAAACCGGAAGAAATCGAACTCGGCAGCGTCGCCATGCACTTCGATCCCAAGTGCGACCTGGTGCTGGGCGTGGGCAGCGGCGTCATCAACGACATCTGCAAGATCTTCGGCTATGTTTCCAACAGGCCCAGCATGATCGTGGGCACCGCCCCCTCCATGGACGGTTACGCCTCCAACTCCTCCTCGATGGAAGTCAACAACGTTAAGACTACCATTTATACCCAGCTTCCCTCCGCCATCATTCTGGACGTTGACATTCTGAAGAACGCTCCCATGCGCATGCTGTGGGCGGGCTTTGGCGATATTATGGCGAAGTTCCTCTCCATCTGCGAGTGGAAGATTTCCAACATCGTCACCGGCGAGTACTTCTGCGACAATGTTTCGGACATTATGCGCACCACCGCCCGCAAGGTCATCGAATACGCCCCCGGCATCCCCAAGAGGGACCCGGAAGCCATTCAGGCGATTTCCGAAGGTCTGGTGGCTGCGGGCATGGCGATGTCGTTCGCCGAGATGTCCCGTCCCGCTTCCGGCCTGGAGCACCACTTCTCCCACATGTGGGAAATGATGGCGCTGGAGCGCGGCAAGCCCTATGACCTGCACGGCATTCAGGTGGGCGTCGCCACGCTGCTGGTGTGCGAGATCTACGACAAGCTGCTTTCCTTCAAGCCGGACCGCGCCAAAGCGGAAAAGTTCCTGAAGGAATTCAATTCCGAAGAATGGGAAGCCAACGTGCGCCGCGTGTTCGGCGACACCGCGCCGGAAATCTTCGCCATTGAGAAAAAGGCCGGCAAGAACGCCCCCGAAAACCACGCCCGCCGCATGAACAACATCATTGAGCGCTGGGACGAGATCCATAAAACCATGGAAGAGGAGCTGCCGGATTACAGGAAGCTGTATGAGGCGATGAAGATCGTCGGCATGCCCATGACCCCTGAGGAACTCGACCTTTCCAAGCAGGACGTGCGGGACGCCTTCATCTGCTCCCGCGACATGCGCGACCGCTATCTGATGAGTTCCATGCTGTGGGACATCGGCGAGCTGTACGACTTCGCCGACGAATTCTTCCCGGTGTAACGGAGGTGACCAATGAAGAGAATCCACGAAGTAACCCCCGCCGATTTTAAAAACGTCAAGTGCTTCCTGCTGGACATGGACGGCACCTTCTATCTGGACGACGAGCTGATTGAAGGCGCTTTGAGCTTTATCGACGCCGTCAAGGCTACCGGCCGCGACTTCCTGTTTTTGACGAACAACACCTCCAGAAACGGCGACTTTTATGTGAAGAAGCTCGCCCGCCTCGGCCTTGAGGTGGACCGTTCCAAGGTTCTCACCGCCGGCGATGCCACCGCCACCAAGCTCAAGGAGCTTTACCCAGGCAAGAAGGCCTTCGTGCTGGGCAACGAGTTTTTGGTGGAAGATTTAAAAAAGCGCGGCATCGAGGTGGACAACCAGAATCCCGACATCGTGGTCATCGGGTTTGACACCACACTGGATTACGCCAAGATGCATGCGGTGTGCGACCTCGTTCGCGCGGGATACCCCTACATCGCCACCCATCCGGACTTCAACTGCCCCACCGCCACCGGCTTCATGCCGGACATCGGCGCCATTATGGCCTTCATCGAGGCTTCCACCGGCCGCCGCCCGGAACTCATCGTCGGCAAGCCGTACACCGGCATTGTGGACGCGGTGCTGGAGCGCACGGGCCTTCGCACCGAGGAATGCGCCATGGTGGGCGACAGGCTGTATACCGACATTGAGACGGGACTCAGGAGCGGCATGCTCTCCATCCTCGTTCTGAGCGGCGAAACCACCGAGGAGATGCTCGAAGCCTATCCCAACAAACCCCATCTGGTGTTCGATAAACTGGCGGACATCAATCCCTTCCTGAAATAACGTTTGCGCGCACAACAAAGGGGCCTTTGGCCCCTTTTCCCATTTCCTGCAGCGAGGATGATGGGCTGACGGTCTGATGCGCTGTCACTGAGCGCTTTATAAACAACTCCCCCCTTCCGCCTCACAGTTCCTCAACGTTGGAAACCCGAAAAATTCCCAGGTGTTCTTCAGTCTCGAATCTGAACTCTCGCATCCTGCTTTCTGTAAGCATCCTCACTCCCGCGATCCCGAGAGCGAAGGGATGCAGCTCGGCGGTTTCGTACGCGCCGAAGAAGTTTCGCAGGTCCTCCGGACCCAGGGAAGCCAGGTCTCCGCAGAGCAGCTCCGGCACCTCGTTCCACAATCCGAAGCGCACCGCGTCCAAAAGGCCGAGAATCGCATCCTCCGCGCTTTCCGCCCTTCTTCCCGGTGCAATCCCCCTTTCCTTTAACTCTCCCGTTTTTGCGTCGTAGATTGTTCTTTCCTCGTGTTCCAGTCGGGTGTTGAGGCCTCTTGTGCAGGTAATCTCCCCCCCTTTCAGCGCGCATTTGCCGAAAAGCTCAAGATATGGAACAAGATTCGCGGCGTTCAGGCAGAGGCAGCCCTCGTCCGTTACGCAGACGAGGCTGTCGCCTAAAAAGGCGAGTTCACCCCAGCCGTGTTTTGCCACGGATCTCGACCATACGGAAATTCCCTCCCGTTCCAGAGAAAGGTGGATGCCGCCCTGCCGGAACAGACAGGCTGTCAACCCGCAGCCCTCCACGCTCGCGATGAGGGCGGCAGGCTCGAATGCCTGCGGGAGTTTGGGCACCTCCATGCGCAGCACCGCGCAGTCCCGCCAGTAGATGGCGCCGTTGGTTTCCCCCGTGGGGCTGATTTCCACCCGCTTGGTCACCGGAATGCAGCCGGGAACCAGGGGCAAGGCCGTGATGTAATGCGCGCTCCCCATCGCGGTGGGCAGCACCAGCGGCCGGTCTTTATGCGCTTCGATCTGGGCCATGCCGTCCGCGAGCATAAAGGACGGTTCGTCCGGGTACACCACCAGCACAGGCAGCACGGCGATCACCTCCCTCAACGCTTTTTTCGGCCCTCTGCTAATCTGTATGGGCGATTTGCTCTGCAGTTGCCCAGCAAAACCAAAAATGCTAAAATGTGCGAAGAACTCCATTCCATTTTGCATGTCCCCTGCCCCGGCGGTCATGCAAGAGCCTAATCTACCATCGGAGGACAGGCAAATGATTACCACAGCGAACGAGCTTTACGGCAACCCGAGCTCTTATTCCGAAAAAAGCGTGACTGTATGCGGCTGGGTCCGCACGGTGCGCGAAAGCAAAAACCTGGGCTTTATCGAGCTCAACGACGGCACCCGGATGAAGTCCGTGCAAATCGTGTTCGAGCGCAGCAAGCTGCCGGACGGCGAGAACCTTCGCATTTCCACCGGCGCGGCGCTGACCGTCACCGGCATCGTGGTGCTGACGCCGGAGCTCAAGCAGCCCTTTGAAATTCACGCCTCCGAGATCGTCGTCGAAGGCGCGTGCCCGCCGGAGTACCCGCTCCAGAAGAAACGCCACTCCTTTGAGTATCTGCGCACCCAGCTGCATCTGCGCCCCCGCACCAACACCTTCAGCGCCGTGTTCCGCGTGCGCTCGCTGGTGGCGCAGGCCATCCACCGCTTCTTTGAGCAGCGCGGCTTCCTTTATGTGCATACCCCCATCATCACCGCCAGCGACTGCGAAGGCGCCGGCGAAATGTTCCGCGTCACCACGCTGGATATTGACAATCCCCCGCGCACCGAGGAAGGCAAAGTGGACGATTCCCAGGACTTCTTCGGCAAGGCCGCCAATTTGACCGTTTCCGGCCAGCTGTACGGCGAATCCTACGCCATGGCCTTCCGCAACATTTACACCTTCGGCCCCACCTTCCGCGCCGAGCAGTCCTACACCGCCCGCCACGCGGCGGAGTTCTGGATGATCGAGCCGGAAATGGCGTTCGCCGGTCTTCCTGAGGACATGGAGCTCGCGGAGAGCCTTGTGAAATACATCATCAACGACCTGTTCGAAAAGGCGCCGGACGAGCTGGACTTCTTCAACAACTTTGTGGACAAGGGGCTCATCGAGCGCTTGAAGAACGTTGCCGAGAGCGACTTCGCCCGCGTGTCCTACACCGAAGCCGTCGACCTTCTGCTCAAGTCCGGCAAGGAGTTTGAATACAAGCCCTTCTGGGGCTGCGACCTGCAGACCGAGCACGAGCGCTACCTCACCGAGCAGATCTTCGGAAAGCCCGTGTTCGTCACCGACTACCCGAAAGAGATCAAGGCCTTCTACATGCGCCAGAATGACGACGGCAAAACCGTCGCCGCCATGGACCTGCTGGTCCCCGGCGTGGGCGAGATCGTGGGCGGCAGCCAGCGCGAAGAGCGCCTGGAACTGCTGGAAAGCCGCATCAGAGAGCTTGGTATGAACGAGGAGGATTACTGGTGGTACCTGGAGCTTCGCAAGTACGGCGGCTGCAAGCACGCGGGCTTCGGGCTCGGGTTTGAGCGCATTCTCATGTACGTCACCGGCATGGCGAACATCAGAGACGTGGTGCCCTATCCGCGCACCGCAGGCTCCGCCGAGTTCTAATTACACCGCCGGCGCAATATAAATCACATAGAAGCGCGCGAAAAGTGAGCGCCGTTTGGGGAAGTTTGCCTGTTACGGGCATCCGGAGCCAAAACGAAAATCCAGCCTCCCAAAAACTTGTGGATCAACTTTAAGAGCAGAGCGCGGATTGCCAACCACCGGGGCGCACCCACGGCAGTCCGCGCGGGAAATGCGAAAAGCAGCGGCATCGCCGCTGTTTTACACTGACCAAAGCGAAAGCGCCGCTTTGGTCTTTTATTTACGCTATGTTTGTTCTGCGTCAAAAGGGGCCCGCCTTTTTGCGGATTTTCAAAATACACAGTTATAAAACCCAACGGCTGGGGAATACTGACTGCAAACGGGGCAAATACCCCACATCAAATCCCCAAATCAGGAGGTCATCGATATGTCAAAGGGCGCGAGCATAGCACTCATGAGGGAGCCTTCCACATCCGTCGCGCGCACGGGCTGGAGAAGCGACGAAGAAGACCTGCTCTGGAGCGAGGTCAAAATGGCGCGCTCAGAGGGCAGGCCTCTGAAGAGCGTCTTCGACGCCGTTGCGGCAAAAACGGGCAGAAAGCCCAATTCGATACGCAACTTCTATTACGCGAAAGTCCGGGAAGACCCGGAGCGCGAACACAGCCCTGCCTTCGTGCCTTTCACCCAGGACGAAATCTGGGACCTTTTGGTAACGGTGCTTTCCGCCCAGGCGAAGGGCCAGTCCGTCCGCGCCTGCACCCTTCAGATGGGCCGGGGAGACACCCGCGCCATGCTGCGCTACCAGAACAAATACCGGGCACTGGTCAAGAACAACCCCGTTCTTGTTTCCGAGGTGGTGCGCTACATGCGCGAGAACAACATGCCCGCCATCGACCCTTATGAAAAGAGCCTTGCCAAAAAGAGGACCAGAAAACAGCGCGACGACGCGGACAACATGAAGAACATGGCGGTGATTTCCCGTCTTTCGGGCGAACTGGAAGACGCCCTTCGCCGCATCGCCGAACTGGAAAACGCGGTGGCGCTGCTTCGCAGGGCTTCGGCTGTGTGAAAACCGTTTGAATCCGTCCGGCGCCATGCCAAAAGACGAAAAAAAGCCCCCGGGGTACGGAATGACCCGAGGGCTTTTGCTTTTTAACCTGTGTTCCTGTCCGCCCGCCCGCAGTTGGGGATTTTTTACAGATAAATCCCGTCTCAGCGCGCTTTCGCCTCAATCACTTTAACGGGAACATAGTAATCCATCTGCGCGTAGCCCATGGCGGCGCCCGCATCAGGAGAGGTGATGACGTGCCCCATCGACGGGCGGGACGAATCCTCCTCAAAGCAGCCTTTTTCCCGCAGGAACTGCCGAATGGCTTCCATCGCGCCGTCGTTTTTCTCGCCGTCGATGCCCGTCGCCACGGCATACAGCCCGCCTGGAAAATCCACCACCTCAAAACCGTCGGGAACATCCATGCCTTCGCGGTACAGGTAATACCACACGAACCCGCCGCGCTTTTCGTCGAACCACAAAAAGTCCTTTGGGAAGAGCTCCCGTTCAAGGATGCTGAACCAGCCGTCAAACGCTTCCAGCGGCCCTTCGCCGAACATCGCGCACTGGGAAGACACCATTTTGCACTTTGGGAATTCCAGGATACGCACGGTTTCCATTCATTCACATCCTTTGCATGAATTTCTCATATTTTACATTCTCCGCCGCAAATCCGTAAACATGTTTTTTGAAAAGTCTGCTGTGATTCCCCCGTTTTAGGCTTTTTTCAAAAACAACGTATAACAGATACAAATGCTGTTTCATATGTGTTCAATTCTTAACAGTTACTGTTCAACATTAACTTCATATGATCTTAAGATGTCTTGCTCTTGCAGTAATAAACATGGTATGGTAAAATTCCTGTCATAAAGACTTCTCATCTGCCGCGCTTCGCAATCCTGCCGCGGCTTTCCGGTGCGCGCATGAAGCGCATTTTCCCTTGTTAAAATCTCACGCTTTCCCCACGCATATTGAAATCAGATTCCCGGTGCCTGCCGGAGAATACACATACCAATACCACACAAGGAGGCCCAGACGCATGAGAAGGCTTATCAACGATCCGTATCAAATCGTAGAGGAAATGCTCGCTGGTTATGTTCGCGCTTTTGAGAACAAGGTGAAACTGATCGGTGAAATGGGACGCGTGGTTGTCAACAAGAACGCCCCCAAGAAGGACAAAGTCGGCGTCATCATCGGCGGCGGTTCCGGTCATGAACCCCTGTTCCTGGGCTATGTCGGCGACGGTTTTGCGGACGCTGCCGTCATCGGCAACATCAACACCTCTCCTTCTCCTGAACCCTGCTACGAAGCCGTTAAGGCCGTTGATGCGGGCAAGGGCTGCATCTATCTGTACGGCAACTACGCCGGCGACGTTCTGAACTTCGACATGGGCGCCGAAATGGCCGCGGAAGACGGCATTCGCGTTGAGACCGTCCTCGTCACCGACGACGTGATCTCCGCCGAAAACGTGGAAGACCGCCGCGGCATCGCGGGCGACTTCTTCGTGTTCAAGGCCGCTGCCGCCAAGGCTGAACTGGGCGGAGACCTGGACGAAGTCGTTGCCGCCGCCAAGAAGGCGAACGCCAACTGCGCCACCATGGGCGTTGCCATGGGCGCTGCGGACCATCCCAACGTGGGCGGCCCGATGTTCGAAATGGAAGACGGCGACATGGAAATCGGCATGGGCATTCACGGCGAACCCGGCGTGAAGCGCGAAAAGGCCCGCTCCATGGACGAAGTCGTCGCTGAAATCGCCGACGTCCTCATCCCCGAGCTCAAGCTCAAGGAAGGCGACGAGGTTTATGTCCTCTGCAACAGCCTGGGCGCCATCCCGCTGATGGACCTGATGGTCGGCTTCCGCAAGCTGGCTGAAATCATGGACGAGAAGGGCATCAAGATCTACAAGACCCTGGCCGGCACCTATGCCTCCACCATGAACATGCCCGGCTTCTCCTTCACCCTGCTCAAGCTGGACGACGAGCTCAAGACCCTGATGGATTACCCCACCGACGCTCCCTATTTCGTCCAGAAGTAAGGCGAACCGTCACGGCAGGAGCATTCTTTGCTCCGCTGGAAAAAGATCCATAGTCGAACTGTCGGCAGAATCCCGGTTTTTCGGGATTCTGCCGGTCAATTGACGACGGGCTCCACCCGCCGCCGCTATCCTGAAATTTGAGGTTAAGTTATGTACGATTCCGTCATTCTGCCAAAAAGCTATTTTATTGACCTTCTGAAAGCCCTCGCCGCCATGATTGAGGAGCAGAAGGACTATCTGACCGGGCTGGATGCCGCGGTGGGCGATTCGGACCACGGCGTGAACCTTTCCATCGGCTTCAGGGACGTGATGAGCAAGCTCCCCGATCTGGTGGAAAAGGATGCGGACATTGCCACGCTGCTCAGCAAGTCCGGCATGGCCCTGCTGGCGAAAGTCGGCGGCGCCTCCGGTCCGCTGTACGGCTCCTTCTTCCGCAAGATGGCCGGCCCCATCGCCGGCAAGAACGAAGTCACCTTCGCTGAGTTCTGCGCGATGATCAAGGCCGGCGTGGACGAGATCAAGCGCCTGGGCAAGGCTCAGCTGGGCGACAAGACCATGGTGGACGCCCTGTCCCCCGCGGTGGACGCCCTTTATGCCGGCATGGAACAGGGCCTTCCCGCTGTGGAAGTGCTGGAAAACGCCGTCAAGGCCGCCGAAGCGGGCCGTGACTCCGTCGTCGGACTGGTTGCCAAGAAAGGCCGCGCCATGCGCCTGGGCGAACGCGCCATCGGCCATGTGGACCCCGGCACCGCCTCTTCCTGCTTCTTCCTGCGCGTGATGCTGGACGAGTTCAAGAAGATCGCCTGAAGCAACCGCAAAACATGAACGCCCCCCGTTTAACGGAAGGCGTTCTTTTCATACGCTTTTTACGGCATGTTTGCCCGCTCCCAAAATGCAAAAAGGCCGGCGCGCTCAAAACGGCCGGCTTTTTCGCGGCGGGGAGGGAGAGATCCTCGCCGATTCCAAGGGGGAGTTGAAGAAGTTTTATTGAAACGGCGTTGAACCGCTTCTATCGTAGTTCTTAGTTGTAAACATGCCATGACGCGTATATACAACTTGTAAGCCAAGTGTAGCACGGAGTTTCTTTTTTTGCAATACCCAAAATGTGCTCCCAGTGGTATAATTCATTCAACGCCCAGCTCCCATTTTGGCGATTTTGAGACCCCGGCGCGCCGTTTTACGGTTTTTGGGCCCTGTTGGGGAAGCTTTAGGGCGCGGGGCGGTGCAAAACGCGCAATCGCGCGGCACATTGCCCGCAATCACCGGCGAAGGCGTTCTTCGCCGCTTGAAGGAGAACATAATGAAACCCGAAATAACTGCCCTGCAATCCAGAATGACCGAGCGCGGGATCGACCTTTACATCGTTCCCACCTCGGATTTTCACGATTCGGAATACGTCAGCCCCCATTTTTCCGCCCGTCGCTGGCTTTCCGGCTTTACCGGCTCCGCCGGCACGCTGGTGGTCACAAGGGACGCCGCGCACCTTTGGACGGACGGCCGCTACTTCATTCAGGCGGAAAAGGAGCTTGCCGGCTCCGGCATCGCCCTGATGCGCATGGGCGAGCCCAATGTGCCCACGGTGCACGAGTTTGTGGAAAAAAATCTGCCAAAAGGCGGCGCTTTGGGCTTTGACGGCAGGCTGGTTTCCGAAAACGACCGGCAGCGTTATGTGGAAATCGCAAAAAAGAACGGCGGCACCGTGGTCACAAAGTACGACCTTGCCGGCGAAATCTGGGCTGACCGCCCCGCCCTCCCCTGCTCGAAGGCGTTCTCGCTGCCCGTCCGGTATTGCGGCAAAGGCAGGGTGGAAAAAATCGCCGCTTTGCGGGAAGAGATGCAAAAGCTGGGCGTGACCGCCCATTTGATCACCACGCTGGACGACATCGCCTGGCTGTTCAACATCCGCGGCGATGATGTGGCGTACACCCCCGTCGTCCTCTCCTATGCGCTCATCACCCTGGACGACGTAAAGCTCTTCATCCAGCCGGACGCGGTTTCTGCCGAACTGGGTGAAGAACTCAAAAACGACAGCGTGCTCGTGCTTGCCTATGAAGGCATTTATAACGCGCTTGCCGCGCTTCCAGAAAACACCCGCCTGCTGTTGGACAAAAGCCGCGTTCAGTGCGCCGCGGTGGACGCCTGCAAAGAAGGCGTCTCCTTCGTCGACGCGCCCAACCCCACCATGCTGATGAAGGCCGTCAAGAACGAAACGGAAATCGAATCGCTTAGGGCTTGCCATGTGCGTGACGGCCTGGCGGTGACCCGCTTCATGAAGTGGCTGAAAGAGTCGATCGCCAAAGGCGAACAGCTTACGGAACTTTCCGCCGAGGCGGAACTTTCCAAACTGCGGGAAGCGGGCGAGAACTACATCGAACCGAGCTTCTCCACCATCTGCGCCTACGGACCAAACGCCGCGATGATGCACTATTCCGCCACCGAGCAGGACTATGCCGAAATCCAGCCCGAAGGATTCCTTCTGGTGGACTCCGGCGCCCAGTACCTCGACGGCACCACCGACGTGACCCGCACCTTCGTGCTGGGGCCCATCACCAAGGAGCAGCGCGTGCATTTCACCGCCGTGGCCCGCGGCATGCTCAATTTGCAGAGCGCGCGGTTTTTGCGGGGCTGCAAGGGCATCAATCTGGACATTCTGGCCCGCGGTCCTGTGTGGGATTTGGGCATTGACTACCGCTGCGGCACGGGCCACGGCGTGGGCTTTGTGCTGGGCGTGCACGAGGCGCCCAACGGCATCCGCTGGCGCGTTGTGCCCGAAAGGAACGATTCCGCTGTGCTGCAACCCGGCATGGTCACCACCGACGAACCCGGCGTGTACATCGAAGGCAGCCACGGCATCCGCACGGAAAACGAACTGCTTTGCGTGTCGGACGGTGTAAACGAGTACGGCGAATTTTTGCGCTTCGAGCCGCTGACCTTCGTGCCCATTGATTTAGACGGCATCGACCCCGCCCTGATGAGCAAGCCCGAAAAGCACAGGCTGAACGAGTACCACGCGCTGGTGTACTCCACCCTTTCGCCCCTGATGAGCGACGAGGAGCGCCAGTGGCTCAAGGACGCCACCCGCCCCATCTGACGGCAGCCGTCCGCCAAAAATTGCCGATAAGCGCCGGAAACGGACGCTTGTACCACATATTGCCCCGCTTTGGGCAAGCAAAAAGGTTTGTGTTTTTGGCGTTTTTCGTTTAAAATGTACAAGTATGTCTAAACACAAACAATCGAGGAGTAATCAACACATGAAGAAGAGGGACATCCTCCTGATCGCCGGCATTCTGGTCGTAGCCGCCGCATTGTTCTTCGGCGTAAAATATTTCGTCATCGACGCGGAAAAGGCCGTTACGGGCTATGTTTCCATCACCGTGAACGGCAGGGAATGGATTCGCCTGCCCTTGGATCAGCCCACCAGCTATACCGTCCACCAGTCCAACGGCAATGAAAACACCATCACCATTGACGAGGGCGGCGACGTGTACGTCAGCCATTCCAACTGCGACAATCAGGACTGCGTCGAGCAGGGCCACATTACGCCGGAAAACGTGGGCACCCGCGTGCTGATGAACCAGATCATCTGCCTGCCCAACGGCGTGGTCGTCACCGTCGTGTACGACAATAAGTAAGCGCCGTGATTCCAAATCAAAAACCGCCTTATAGAAAGGCGGTTTTTTTTGCAGGAAAAACCCGGCCGCAGGGCGCAGCCGGGCATTTTTTCGTTATTTCAAGATGGCGTCCAGCGCGGGCTCGATTTCGGGAACGTCCGCCAGTTCGATGCGTCCGGTGTCCGAAAAATCCGCGGTGACGGGGTTGATGGGCAGCCTGGCAAGAAGGGGCAGGCCCATTTCCTTCGCCGTGTACTCCGTTTTGCCCTTTCCGAAGGGATACAGGCGCTTTTTGCAGTCCGGGCATTCCATGTAGGACATGTTCTCAACAAGACCGAGTACGGGAATGTTCATCATTTCCGCCATGCGCACGGCTTTCTTCACGATCATACCCACCAGGTCCTGCGGGGTGGTGACCACGATGATGCCGTCAATGGGCAGGGACTGGAACACCGTTAAAGGAACGTCACCCGTTCCCGGCGGCATGTCGATAAACATCACGTCGAGCTCGCTCCAGCGCACGTCATTCCAAAACTGCTGAATTACGCCGGCGAGAATCGGACCGCGCCAGATGACAGGCGTATCCTCGGATTCCAGAAGCAGGTTCACGCTCATCAGCTCGATGCCCGTCATCGTCCGCGCGGGGAGCATCTTCTCGCCGTCGCCCTTGACGGGGTCCTTCGCGCCGAACATCCTGGGCATGGAGGGTCCGGTAATATCGGCGTCCAAAACGCCGACGGAAAGATTCCGCCTTCTTGCCGCGCTGGCAAGCAGTGCGGTGACGGAGGATTTGCCCACGCCGCCCTTGCCGCTGACCACGGCAAACACCTTTTTGATCGGCTGTTCGATTATGCCCTTGTTTTGCGGTGCCTGACCGCTTTTATTGGAAGCGCAGCCCTCGCATTTTGCCATCGTGCCGCATTTTTCCGGTTCACAGGAAGTGCTCATCGTTCACCCTCCGTTTTTCTATTGCTAAACGACACCATTCTAACACCGCGAAATCATAAAATGCAAGACTTGTTTGACAAGGGATGATATAATGCTACCGGGGCAGGCGCCCGTTTCACAGGCAGAAAAACGGAAACACAGCGGTGCCGTTTCCCCGCCCTGCAGACGCCGGCGGCGTTTCGCGAAAGACCGCTGAAACTGACCAACCAAGGAGCAACCATGGAAGTACCCGCATTTTTGGGCCGTACCGCCAGGCTGATGGGCTCGGACGCGGTCAACAGGCTGATGAACGCCAAAGTCGCGGTGTTCGGTCTGGGCGGCGTGGGTTCCTTTGCCGCGGAAGCCCTCGCCCGAAGCGGTGTGGGTTCGCTTGTGCTGGTGGACGGGGACGACGTGGAGGAAAGCAACATCAACCGCCAGCTGTTCGCGCTGCGCTCCACCGTGGGCATGCCCAAAGCCCAGGCTGCCAAGGAGCGTATTGCGGACATCAACCCCGACTGCAAGGTGGACGCCCGAAAACTTTTCTACCTTCCGGGCAGCGAAGGGCTGATCGACGGCTGCGACGCTGTGATCGACGCGATGGACACCGTCACCGCCAAGCTCGCCCTGGCTGAGGAATGCGCGAAAAAAGGCATCAAGCTCTTTTCCGCCATGGGCGCGGGCAACAAGCTCGATCCGGAGCGCCTGAAGCTGGGCGATATTTTTGACACCAGCGTCTGCCCTCTTTGCAAGGTGATGCGCCACGAGCTGAAAAAGCGCGGCATTCGGGAACTGACCGTCGTCTGGTCGGACGAGCCGCCAAAAGCGTCCAAATTCGCCGGCGAATCACGCCATTCCGGCCGCCCCGCGCCGGCAAGCTGCGCCTTTGTGCCGCCTGTGGCCGGATTTCTGCTTTGCAGCGCCGCCGTAAAACACATTGTGGGGGATTTTGATGACTAAAAAAGAACGGCTGCTTGCCATTTTCATGCTCATTGCCCTTGTGCTCGCCGTGGCGGCGCTCATCGTGGGCACTGTAAACAACAACGAACCGCTGGTGCTTTCGGGCTTCGGCGTGCTGGTCGCCGTGTTCCTGTACTCGCTGTATGCAAAAAAGCGGCTTGACAGCGCTTATTACGAGGAACAGGCGAAAAGACTCGCCGAAAAGGACGGTGCGGAAATTCCCGCCGGCACCTCGGATGAGGACAGCCCGAACCCCGGCGAATAACACATACGACGACGGAGGAACACCATGAACAGCAAAAAGGAATCCATCCGGCTCGCGATTCTCATTGCCATCGCCCTGGCGTCCGTCTGCCTGATTCTGGGGGTGACCATGTGGCTGGTTCCCTGGGGCGGCATGACCGCGGCGGGGATACTCGTCGCCATCGGGGTAACCGTCATCAGCATCGCCTGCGGGGTGTATGCCCGGAACATCGCCGGCGAAACGATGGCGAAAAAGGGCATCGACAAGACCGACGACCGCTACAAATACGCGAAAGACAAGGCGATGGCCCTTGTGGGCAAGGTCGCCGTGGCGCTTCTGTTCGGCATCTCTGTGCTGATGATCGTTCTGGGCAAGGTGTCTGCAGAAGCTTTCTTCGCCGCCATACTGGGTTTCTTTGTACTCTTCATGCTGGTGGTGGTGGCCACGCTGTTTTATATCAATAAACTGTAAAAGGATTTTGAAGGAGAAGTACTATGCCCGATCAAGCCAAACTGAGAGCGTACGCCGAACTCGCCGTGCGCACCGGTGCCAACGTCCAAAAAGGCCAGAAACTCACGATCAGCGCCCCTGTGGACTGCGCTTTCTTCGTGGAACTGCTTGCCGAAGCCGCCTTTGAAGCCGGCGCTTCGGACGTGGAGGTGTTCTGGAACTTCCAGAAGCTCAGCCGCCTGCGTTACAAGAACGTTCCCACGGAAGTGCTTACAAAGATACCCCAGTACCTTATCGACCAGAGGAACGACGCCGCCAGAAAAGGCGCCGCGCTGATTTCCGTTTCCGCGGAAGACCCGACGATCTACAAGGACGTGGACCCCAACGTCCTGCAGGCGTTCACCGTCGCCGCGGAAAAGGCGTACAAAGAGTATTACGACACCGTGCTGGACGATCTGCAGTGGACGGTGGTGTCCGTCCCCTCCCCCGCCTGGACGAAAACCGTGTTCCCGAACGACCCCGAGGGCGAGGAAAAGCTCTGGGAAGCCATTTTCAAGGCCGTGCGGCTGGATGAAGGCGACCCCGTCGCCCGCTGGAAGGAGCATACCGAGTCCATCCGCCGTCACGCCGAGGAGCTGAACCGCAGGCACTTCGTGGCGCTGCATTACAAGAACAGCCTGGGCACCGATTTGACGGTGGGCCTGAGGGACACCCACGTCTGGTCCGGCGGCGCTTCCGTTTCCAAGTGCGGCGTGCCCTTTAACGCCAACATGCCCACCGAGGAAGTGTTCACCACGCCCGACCGCAACAACGTCAACGGCGTATTGAAAAGCTCCCTGCCGCTGTGCTACAACGGCGTGCTCATCAAGGACATGGTGCTCACCTTCCGGGACGGCGGCGTGGTCGCCGCTTCCGCCAGCGAGGGCGAAGAAACCCTCCGCCGCCTGCTGGACACCGACGAGGGCGCAAGGCGTCTGGGCGAAGCCGCCCTGGTGCCCCACAGCTCCCCCATTTCCAAAATGGGCATCCTTTTCTACAACACGCTGTACGATGAAAACGCCTCCTGCCACTTCGCCCTGGGCAAGGGATTTGAGGACTGCGTCAAGGGCGGCGCGGATATGACGGACGAGGAAAAGCTCGCCGCCGGCGTGAACGACTCCCTGGTCCATGTGGACTTCATGGTGGGCACCGCCGACATGAGCATCACCGGCATCACCGCGGACGGAGAGCGCGTGCCGATCTTCATCGACGGCGAATGGGCGCTCTAATCAAACAGGAGTCATTATGCGCTGCGATTATCACCTTCACACGAGTTTTTCGATGGATTCCGAAACCCCCATTCTCGACCAGCTGCACCGCGCCGCGGAACTGGGGTTGGAAGAAATATGCTTTACCGACCATTCCGAGCACATTCTGCCGGACAGGACCATGTTCTTCAGTCTGGACGTTCCGGCTTATAAAAAAACGGTGGCGGAACTGCCGGACGTCGGCGTCCGGGTGCGCTGGGGCGTGGAATTCGGCATCCCCTGCGACGAAGCCACCACCAAAGAGTACATGGACCGCCTGCAGGGCGCGGGGTTTGACTACGTCATCGCCTCCGCCCATCTGGTAAGGGGCGAGGACCCCTACTTCCCTGCGTATTACGAAGGCAAGACCGTCACCCAGGCCAACGCCTTCTATGTGGAAACGCTGGTGGACTACGTCCGCCGCCTGCCCGCGGACTTTTTCAGCGCCGTGGGCCACGTGGATTACGGCTCCAAGTTCAATCCGGACCATACCGCCGTCATGCGCTATTCCGACTGCCCGGACGCGCTGGATACGCTGTTTGCCCATGTGATTCAAAACGGCAAGTGCATCGAGGTCAACACCTCCCTGTACCGCAAGCTGGGAAAAGACATTCCCGGGCTGGACTGGCTGACGAGATACCGCGAACTGGGCGGCGAGTATGTGACCTTCGGGAGCGACGCCCACATCACCCCCCACATGGCGTACCGGTTTGAGGACGCTGTGGAGCTTGTGAAAGCCGCAGGTATCCGCTATTACGCCACCTTCCAGAACATGCGGCCAACGCTGCACAGGCTTTAATGCGCTTTTTTCGCCCGGCTGCCCCCTGCTTTTTTGCGGGGACGGCCGGGCGAATCGTTTTGGCAGCTGCAAAGATGCAGGCTTAAGGAGCGTTGTTACGTTAGCAACCCATCTCATAACGGACATCGTGTCCGGGTTAACGTCAGAAAGGAGCCTATCATGGCATATTCCATCGATTTATCCGGTCAGGTGGCGATCGTCACCGGCGCGGCCCAGGGCATCGGCCTCGCCACGGCAAAGCTGCTCGCCCTGTCCGGCGCCCAGGTCGTCATCGACGATCTATGTCCGAAAAGCGCGGTCGACCCCGCTTTGGATGAAATCGCCACAGTAGGCAAACGCCCTGCCTATTTCAACTATGACATTGGCGACGAAAACCAGTGCCGTGAACTCGTCCGCCAGACCGTTGAGCGCTTCGGCCGGGTGGACATTCTGGTCAACAACGCCTGTGCGCACGACACCTGGGAAACGGGCTTTCAGGTCATCCTCATGGCCTGCTGGAACCTCAGCAACGCCGCGCGGGAGGATATGGCCCTGCGGAAAAGGGGGAAAATCGTCAACGTCACCACCTCCGGCACTTTTTCCGGCGGCGGCGCAGGGCCGGTTTACAACGCCTTCAAAGGCGCGGTGGACAGCCTGACCCGCTACATGGCCCGCCGGTTCGCCGAAGACGGCATCTACGTTAACGCCATCGCCCCCGGCCCGGTGCTGACGGACATCATGCGCGCCTACCGGGGAGAGCAGGAGTTTGCCGCCCATTACCTTCCCCAGATCCCTCTGGGCCGGATTTTTGAGCCGGAGGACATGGCGAAAACCATACTCTTCCTCTGCAGCGAGCTTTCGGATATGCTGGTGGGCGAAACCCTGCTGTCGGACGGCGGGAGAGTGCGGCTGAATCCCTCCTGACGGCGCACTTCAACCGATGGTTGCCGCCCGAAGCATTGACAGTTCCTGCCCGCTCGGTTATACTCTAAGCAATAAACAGACAGGGGTGAAAACATGTTCTAAGGCCTTTCCTATGCTCGTTTTGGCAGTTGAGCGGTGTT